>CAWFBN010000157.1:0-4408 GCA_963813955.1 uncultured Alphaproteobacteria bacterium
TGCCGAACATCGTCATCTACACCACGGCCACCTGCCCCTATTGCCTGCGCGCCAAGGCGCTGCTGACCAAGAAACACGCGCGGTTTACCGAGATCAGCGTCGATTCCGATCCGCAAAAGCGGGCGGAAATGAGCGCGCGCGCGGGCGGTCGCTCCACCGTGCCGCAGATCTTCGTCGGCGACCGGCACATCGGCGGCTGCGACGATCTCTACGAATTGAGCTATGAGGGCCAGCTCGACGCCCTGTTGGCCAGTTGAGCCATGATCCTCTTTTCCCTCCTCTGCGATAACGGGCATGGCTTCGAGAGCTGGTTCGCCAGCGATGACTCCTACGATTTCCAGATCGAAAACGACCTTGTCTCCTGCCCGCACTGCAACGTTCTGAAAATCAGCAAGGCGGTGATGGCGCCGTCTGTGGCGCGCGGCAAACGCAAGAGGGGCGCGGCCCAGCAAACGGCGAAGGATGCGATCAAGGATGCGCCCAAGCAGGAGGTGGCGCTGATTGGCGAAAGCGGCGCCGAATTGCGGAGGATGGCGCAGGAGCTGCACGACAAGATCGTCGCCGCAACCGTCGATGTCGGCTCCGATTTTCCAGCTGAAGCGCGGAAAATTCACGATGGCGACGCGCCCGAGCGGGCGATCCCGGCCAGGCCTCGCTCGAAGAGGCCCGCGCGCTGCTCGAAGAGGGCGTCTCCATCCTGCCCCTGCCGATCCTGCCCGGCGAGCGCAGCTGAAAACGGCGTTTTTCTTGCGATTGCCCTTGCTTTCGAGGTCAGAACAAAATAAGAACATATAAGTTGGAACCGTATCGCCGGAGAGCCTCATGGCACGCAGCGCAGCTTTCACTGTTCATGATGGCGGGGCGCGGCCCGCTGCCGTCAAACTGGCGTCGCCTGCTCGAGGCCTTGCCGCCCGAAGTCCGCGAGGCCTATGAAGAGCGCGCGGCGCTGATCGAGTATGACGGCGGCGAAAAACGCCGGACCGCCGAAAGACGCGCTTTCGAATGCGTGGTCTGGCGCAGCGGACTGGGGACAGCGGCGATTTCCGCAGAGCCAGGATTCGGCGCCGATGCTATCAAGGCGAGTGCAATTCGCTAACCGCAGGTTTTTTAATGCCCGGCCGCAGCTTTAGTTTTTACGAGTTTTTCGCCGGCGGCGGCATGGCGCGGGCCGGATTGGGCGCCGGCTGGACCTGCCGGTTCGCCAATGACATTGACCCCGACAAGGCCGCTTCCTACCGCGCCAACTGGGGCGGCGACGAATTTTTTGACGGCGATCTCGGCGCGCTGGCGCCGGAAGTATTGCCCGGCGTCGCCGATCTGGCTTGGGCGTCCTTTCCCTGTCAGGATCTTTCCCTGGCCGGCGGCGGCAAGGGTATGGGCGGGGCGGACGACGAGGTCAGGACTCGCAGCGGCGCCTTCTGGCTGTTCCATGACAAGATCCGCCATCTGCGTTCGCGCGGCCGGGCGCCCCGCGCAATTGTGCTGGAAAATGTCGTGGGGGTGCTGACCTCGCATGGGAAGCGTGATTTCCAGGCCATCGTCGCGGCTTTGGACGCGCTCGATTATCGCGTCGGCGCGCTGGTTGTGAACGCCAGCCGTTTCACTCCGCAGTCGCGCCCGCGCGTGTTCTTCGTGGCGCTCGCCAAGCCGCTTTTCGCGCCCTGCCTGGCGCCTGTTTTTCGGCGATGCGCCCGACGCCGATTGGAGCCCGCCCGCCTTGCTCGCGGCGCAGGCCTCCCTCGCCTTGCTTTCGCCCGATCTCGCCACGAACTGGGTATGGTGGCGTCTGCCCCGCCCGCCCGGCGCAATATCCATCTCGCGGATATTCTCGAAGGTTCGCCCCGGACGCGCCGTGGCGGACGCCTGCCGCCACGCAGCGGTTGCTAGCCCTGATGGCGCCGGCGCATCGCGAGAAAATCCGCGACATCGAAGCAAGCGGCCACATCCGCATCGGCGCCGTTTTCCGCCGCACCCGCATCGAAGACGGCGTCAAGCGCCAACGGGCGGAAGCGCGGTTCGACGGCATGGCGGGCTGTCTGCGCACGCCGGGTGGTGGCAGTTCACGCCAGACGTTGCTGGAGGTGCGGGGCGACGAATTTATTCGCTCGCGCCTGTTATCGTCGCGCGAGGCGGCGCGGTTGATGGGCTTGCCCAATCCTACCTTCTCCCGGCCAACCCGACAAAAGCCTACAAGTTGTGCGGCGATGGCCTTTGTGTTCCGGTCATCCGCCATCTGGCGGAGCATTTGTTGCAGCCGCTTCTGCGCGCCGCCCCCGCCGCGCTCGCGGCGGCCGAATGACGGGCGTCTCAAAGTAGACTTTCGACCAATTCGACGGCTATCGTCATGATTTGGACGTGTTGGTCATAGCTGTCGACGCCTTTAAGTGATATTTCCTGCGTATATGCCACGAACAAACGACTTGTTAAGGAATTATTAAAGCCGGATTGCCCATAGGCGTTGTCTCAGGTCATAAAATTGCACAATTCCAACCAGCATAATCTTGCCGTCATATTGTTTTGATAATGCACACGGGTCAGGGAAAGACCTTGCGCCAAACGAGATCGTCATGACCCTTTACCATTTCCAATTGATCGACCCGGCGGGAAACCGCCGCGATATGAAATCGTTGCAACTCCTCGATACGCGCGCTGTCTGGCGCGAGATCGACGCCTTGGCACGTGGTTACGCCGCCAAGGGAAGCCAGATCCGCGTCACCAACGAGGCCGGAGGCATCGTGATCCTGGTCGGCGTCTGCACCGCGCTCAGCCTTGAAGCGCGTCGCGCCGCCTGATTGAAGTCATGGATTTTGACAAAATCGAGGCGCGATTTCAAAGCAATTGAACCAAATATGGGCTCCACGCGGCGCCTTCCGAGGCAGATTGCGTCCATGTATAAAGCCATCACCCACGACGTCCAGATCACCGCCACCCCCACCTTTTCGCCGGACCGCAGCGAACCGGAGGCCAATCGCTTCTTCTGGACCTACACGATCGAAATCAAGAATCTCGGCGCGATTCAGGTCCAGTTGCTCAACGTGTCTGGCGCATCACCGACGGCAATGGTCGGCTCGAAACAGTGCGCGGTCCCGGCGTGGTCGGCGAAACCCCCGTCCTGGAGCCAGGCGGCAGCTTTCGTTATACTTCGGGCTGCGGCTTGACGACGCCTTCCGGCCTGATGTCCGGCGCCTATCGCATGATCGACGCCGATAGGCCGAGATTCGATGTCGATATTCCTCCTTTCTCCTCGACAGCCCCATGGAAAGGCGGGTTCTCAATTAGTTTTTCGCGCGTTCATGGCTGTGATTGCGCCTACGGCGCTGGCGCGTAAACTGCATGATGCGTTAATGGAATTTGTTCGATGAAACATGACCCCGCAGATTTCGCGCTCGACCGCGCCATCGCTCTTCTCGACCGGCTCGTCAGCTTCGATACGGAAAGCTCGCGCAGCAATCTGCCGCTGATCGATTTCGTCGAGGATTACCTGCTCAGCCTTTCCGTCGTTTCACCCGCGTTCCCAATGCCGTCGGCGACAAGGCGGCGCTGTTTGTCACCTTCGGCCCCGATATCGACGGCGGCGTGGTCTTGTCCGGCCATACCGACGTGGTGCCGGTTGTGGGACAAAAATGGACCTCGCCACCCTTCGTGCTGCGGCGCGACGGTGAAAGGCTTTACCAACGCGGCAATTGCGACATGAAGGGGTTTGACGCGCTTTGCCTCGCCATGGCGCCGGAATTTCTCGCAGCTAAGCTCAAAAAGCCGATCCACATCATGCTGAGCTATGACGAGGAGACCACTTGCGCCGGCTGTCTCGACACCATCGCGCGCTTCGGACTGGATCTGCCCCGCCCCGCGCTCGCGATCATCGGCGAGCCGACGATGATCACGAAGTCGCCCTCGTGGATGGACGGGGAGTCGAGCCACACGTCGAGGGCCGGGTAGACCAGGCCCTGGGCCACCGGCGCGGGCACCGCGCCCGTCGCGGCCGCACAGAGCCACGACGGCCGCCAGGTTGCCCCCGGGCGCTGTCCCCCATCACCCCGACGACACCGGCGGCCGTCCCCAGCTCACGGTGGGTGGTCGTACACCCACGTGTAGGCGGCCAGGCAGTCCTCGATGGCGGTGGGGTACGGGGTGTTCGGGCGCCAGCCGGTAGTCGACGGCCACCACCACGCACCCCGTCACGGCGGCCAGGAGCCGGGCACGAGGGCGTCGTGGGGAGGGGGTCGAGGTTGCCGACCACCCAGCCCCCGCCGTGGAAGTAGGCGATGGCCGCCGGCCGGGGACCGCGCCCGATGCCTGCGCCGAAGCGGCGGTAGACACGGACGGGGATGTCGGGGGCACCCTCGGGACCCGGGACGCTCCTCCCCGTGACGTGCACGTCGGTACGGACCGGCATGGCCACCCTGGC
>CAWFBN010000158.1:0-15325 GCA_963813955.1 uncultured Alphaproteobacteria bacterium
CGGGGCGCCTCCCCATCGACACGCGCGCCATCAATGTCGAGCGCATAGACGAAGTGGTCGCGGGACTTGCCCGCGCGATCAAGACAGGCGCGCGGGTTTATTGGGTCTGCCCGCTCGTCGAGGGCAGCGAGGACTCGGATCTCGCCGCCGCGCAGGACCGCGCCGAGGATTTGCGCAAATTTTTTGGCGCGCAGGTGGGCCTCGTGCATGGCCAGATGAAGGGCCGCGACAAGGACGCGGCCATGGAGGCTTTTGCAGCGGGCGACACCAAAATCCTCGTCGCCACCACGGTGATCGAGGTCGGCGTCAATGTGCCCGAGGCGACCATCATGGTGATCGAACATGCCGAGCGTTTCGGACTCTCGCAACTGCACCAGTTGCGCGGCCGCGTTGGGCGCGGCGCGGCGAAATCCTCCTGCATCCTGCTTTATGCCGGGCCGCTTGGCGAGACGGCGCACGCCCGTCTCGAAATCCTGCGCCAGACCGAGGACGGCTTTCGCATCGCGGAAGAGGATTTGCGCCTGCGCGGCGAGGGCGAAGTGCTGGGCGCCCGCCAATCCGGCGCGCCGGGCTTTAAAATCGCCCGCCTCGACGTCCACGCCGACCTTCTCCGCGCGGCGCGGGATGAGGCGGAGCGCGCGCTGGCGAGCGACCCGGAGTTTTTAAGCGAAAAAGGGCAAAAACTCCGCCTGCTGCTCTATATCTTCGAGCGCGACCAGGCGTTGCGGTTGCTCCGCGCAGGTTAGAGGATTTTCCGCCGCAGTCGCAAGCAAAAGAGCTGTTTGTAGAACGTTTTTATTGTCGACCCGGCAACGTTCTATATGTCAAATATTTCCATGTGGCCTTTGCCAGCTAACCATGGCAGGCCTTTGATTCCCAACGGGGCGTCATTATGCCACCGCTGACACGAACGGGTGGAGGTGCTGGCATGAGCCGCCAGCTTCAGGTTACCGATAACTGATTTGCGGAAGCAGGAGAATTTAAATGGATCTGTTGAGGCAGTGCAACGAGAAGATAACCATTGAACGGCAAGACGGCACACGCCACGAAGATGTTCCCGCTCTTGTCACCGGTAAAATGGTTTTGGTGCCCAACGAAAAATTGCCTATAACTGCTGGTGATGCGCTATTACGGAAACTTCCCAGCGGAATTGTGGAACGCTTGGTCGTCACCGATCCTGGTTTTCACGCAAAGATTCATGCGCTCCCGTCGCACTATCAAGTAAAATATCGGAAAGATGGCACGCAAAGTGATGGGACACCCGGATATACGATACACGTGAGTGGTAAAAACTCGCGTGTTAACATCGGTTCAGTCGATAATTCGATAAATACGGTCAATTACGTACAACAGAACATGAACGGTCTCGCAGAAGAGCTCACACGACTGCGGGAGGCGTTGCTACTGAAAGCTCAAAGACCAGAACACTATGCAGCTATCGGCGCTGTAGCCTCGGCTGAGATCGCTGCCACCGAAGGCGATGCTTCGAAAGTCAGCCACGCCCTGTCGGCATTGGGCGAAGCAGGGAAATGGGCACTTGGCGTTGCGATGGATATTGGGGTTGAGGTTGCGGCCGGGGCATTGACAAAATCAATGGGCTTGTAAGAGGAGACGGTCGCGGACTCGGTATGGAAGATCTCCTTCGAGCCCGAACGCGGTTATTCCATTAGGCCACCCAACGTGTGATTTTCACTTTATTTGAACGCGCTTTCTTCAAGCGAACGGTTCCCGCTTCGCTTGAAAACGCTCTGGCCTGCTTGACCGCAGGCGGGCAAGGGAACAGGCTGGCTGAAATGCGGATAAGGGAAAGCCGCCGATGCGCCTCGTTCTTCTCGCCCTGCTGCTGGCGCTGGCCGGTTGCAACGCCAATCGCGCTGGACCGGAGATAACCATTCCGCCGCCGCCCACCTCCGTCCGTGTGACGCTGCCTGGAACGGAAAGCGCAAGCTGCGCCGCCGACATCGCCAGTTTCCGCACCTTGCAGGATACTGATCTGGCCCAGAATCGGGTCGGGCAAGGCGTTTACGATGAGATCAAAGGCGAGTTGACCGAGGCGGATCAGGCCTGCGCCGAGGGCGACAATCTGCGCGCGCTGGGCCTGTTGCGGGCCAGCAAGGCCAAGCATGGCTATGCGGGCTGAGCCTCTCCTGCCGGCGCCACAAATACCAGCTCAGCAGCGCCACCGGCACGCCAATCAGCGATGTCCCGACGAAAAACCATTCAAAACTCACGCGCTCGATCATAAACCCCGAGGCGCCGGCGAGAATGCTGCCGGGAAAGGCGCAGATCGAGGTCAGAAGCGCGTATTGGCTGGCGGCAAATTCGGTGGCGACCAGCGACGACATATAAGTAATGAGCACAATGGAGGCGAAGGCGTAAGCGAAATTGTCGATGCTGACCGTGGCGGCGAACAGCCAGAAATCGCCGCCGTGGCCCGCCGCATGAGCCGCGAGGTAAGCGAGGCTCAAATGCGAGGCGGAGGCGAAGATGGTTCCAAACACCAGGCTCGCCATGATGCCGAACCGCGTGACAAGCACGCCGGCGAAAATGGTCCCGAACATCGCGGTCCAGAAGCCGAACAGTTTGGTCACCGTGGCGATGTCGGTGTTGGAATAGTTCAGGCTCTTGAACAGCGGCATGGCCATGGCGCTGGAAAGATAGCCGGGCATGCGAAACCCGGCCACCATGATCAGGATGAGCACGGCCGCGCGGCCCCAGGCGGACGATCAAATCCTTGATCGGATCGACAACGGCCGCGACGAAATTGAGCGGCTTTTTGTGGACCTCGAAATCGGAAGCGGGCTCGGGCGCCAGCAGCGCGGCGATCATGCCGGGCGCCATGAAGGCGGCCATGCAGAGATAGGCGGCGCGCCATCCGAAGGCGTCGGCGAGGTAGAGCGCCCCGGCGCCAGCGACGAGATTGCCGATGCGCCAGCCGATCTCCGCCCAGGAGGACATGAGTCCCTGCCGCTCTTTGGGCGCGACCGTGATGCGCCAACCGTCGATCACGATATCCTGCGTCGCGCCGGCGACACCGAGCGCGAGGCTGAAGCAAACCGTCCATGCAAGCCAGTTGGCCGGATCGCCAAAGGCGATGCCCGCCAGCGCCAGCATGACGCCAATCTGCGAGACGATGATCCAGCCGCGCCGCCGTCCCAGGAGACGGCTGAATACCGGCGCGTCATAGCGGTCGAGGAAGGGCGCCCACAGGAATTTGAACTTGTAGGCCAGCGTCAGTTCGCTCATCAGCCCCAGCATGGCGATCGGCACCTTGGCCTCCGACAGCCACGCCGATTGCGTCACATAAATGAGCATGAAGGGAATGCCCGAACTGAAGCCGAGGCCCAACATGGCGGCGATGCTGCGATCGGAAAAAAGATGGCTGAGGGAGATTTTTGTATGCGCGGAGGCCGTCATGCAAGGGCGCCTTTATCGATCACATGAAGATTACGCCTGAATATGACTGCCCTGCGACAGCTCGCCGGCCAAGAAAAGAAACCGCTCACGAAAGACGAGCGGTTTTACACGCAGAGGCGGCGAAGGATCGGAGCGCCGCTCGATCTAATTGTAATATCCCACGCCGCAGGCGTAATCGGCGTTCACCCTCATCACAAAACTTGTCTTGGGGGCGGGCTTTGGGTCGGTCGGCTTTTGGAACATATAGCTGACCTCGGTGATCTCGCCTTCCGGCTTCTGTCCCGCAGCGTATAGTTCCTGACCATAGGCCTTGCCTGTACTGTCCTTCAGCGTCCTTATGTCCTGGCCGAGCAATTCCTTGGCATTGGGATTGCCCATTGCGACGAATTTCCCGTCCCCGGCATTGGTGCAAAACACATAAATATTGTTGTCCATGCCGTTCAGGAATTTGCCTTTGCCCCGGTTGAACTCATCGAATGCCTGCTTGCTGTCGAACGTCACCTCGGCGGCCGCACTCATGAGCATGGCCTTGGCTATGTATTTATCGGCCGGATGAGCGAAAGCCGCCGCTGAAAGCGCGAGGACGGCGCCAGACGCCGCGCCAATGATGATTTTGCGTATCATGTCATCTCCTCCTTGGTTTCATTTTTTGACGTTTGGGCGGCGCCCTGACGCAAGTTTCCGCCATGATAGCACAAGGTTTCCGCCAAGGCGGAAGCGGATGCATAAGGCCAATTTGAGAATCGGGGAAAGGCGTCTCCCTCACTCTTGTTTTTGCGCCAGGGCGGCGCCAAAGTCGGCGCGGTTCAGCCTCCTCCTACAGGCCGGTCAACAGTGGAGCCTGACGTGGCGCAGAGGGTGATTCAAATTGCCGATATCCGGCCAACGCAACTCACCCTCGGACTTGCGGAAGTCGCGCGCCGCGCGGCGAAAATCGCCAAAATGTCCGCTGACAAGCGTGACGCCTATTTGCAAGGCAAGGCGATTCCCTATGTCATCGGCCCCGATCAGCAAATCTACATCGTCGATCATCACCATCTGGCGCGCGCCTTATGGTCGCTCGATATTCGGGAGGTGGTGCTGGGCGAGCAGATCGCCGACTGGTCGAGCATGGAGATCAAGCCTTTCTGGCGGAGAATGGAGTCGGATGGCTATTGCTGGCCCATCGACGCCGATGGCAATCGACGGCCCTATGCCGCCATTCCCCAGCACATCAGCGAGTTGACGGATAATGTCTGGCGCTCGCTCGCCCGGCGCGTTCGCGGCGAAGCCTTTGAGGATCTCGATACGCCCTTTCAGGAATTCATGTGGGGCGATTATTTTCGCACCTTCATGAGCCGACGGTTGATCGAACTGCAATTTGACCTCGCCGCCGACCTCGCGACGCAACTTGCCCATCTGGACGAAGCGCAAGACTTGCCCGGCTATAAGCCCTGAGCATCAAGACTCCAGCTGGCGTGTTACCCACGCGACGACGCCATCCAGACTGTGGAAATCGGCCACCGACCGCGCCGCAACTCCCGGCGCCCGCTCGCGCGCCATGCGCGACAGGCCCGCGCCCGGACCAAGCTCCAGCAAGACCGTACAGCCCATTTCGACAAGGCCATCGAGACAACCCGCCCAATTCACCGTCTCGGCGATTTGTCGCGCAAGGACGTCGATGGCCTGCGCCTTGCCGTAAACCGGCGCGCCGCTGGTTCCGGCCATGACCGGGGTCGAAGGCGCCCGCCAATGGGCGGCTTCGAGCGCGGCGCGAAAATTTTCGACCGCCGGACGCATCAGCGACGTATGCGAGGCAATGGCGATATTGAGCGGCGTGACCTTGGCGCCCGCATCCGCCGCCGCTTCGGCGCAATGGGCGAGCGCCTCGCGAGCGGCCGCCGATCACCAGACGGTCGAAATCATTGACGATGGCGATCTCGACGCCGAATTTTTCGCAGAGCATCCGCATCGTCGGCAAATCCAGACCGCGCACCGCCATCAGGCCGCCCTCGCCCGGTGTGGCGGCGTCCATCTCCTGCGCCCGCCGCTTGGCCAGTTGGATGACCTCGCCCGGCGCAAGCGCTCCGGCGCAGCCATAGGCGGCCAGTTCGCCGACGCTGTAGCCGGCGATGGCGCGAGGCTCGGGCAAATTTTTTCCGCGCAAACCGGCCCAGGTCGCGAGTTGCAAGGCGCAGACAAGGGGCTGGGCGACGACATTGACGTGCAGCATGTCCTCGCCAACGCGCGTGGGATCATCCCCAATTTCGCGTGCGTAAATGTCCAGAATGGTCTGCGCCTGCGCATCGCCAGCCAGAATGTCGAACATGCCGGCGGATTGATCGCCTTGGCCCGGACAGAGCAGGCCGAGGCTCATCGCGGCTGCAACAAATGGACGAACCACGCTGCGGCGAGACAATCGGCGGCGCCGCCCGGCGAGAGATGCAGGGCGACGCAATCGCCATGCAAGGCCAGGGCGCGCCGGCGCCAATCGGCGGCAAAAACGCCGCCTGCGTCGATAAATTTTTGTGCGGAATTTTGCACGAAGCTCAGGCCCCCGGCGCCGCCGCGATGCAGCAGGTTGGTGTCCTGCAAATGCGCCATGATCATGAACAGGCATTGGACGGACGCCCGTTCGGGGCAGTCCAGCCTCGCCAAGGTTTTCTGCAATGTGGGAAGCGCCAGATCCATCAAGATCGGGTAGCCGGCCAGCGCTTCTTCGCGCGCGCCTCGTGCGCCGTAAAGCCGCATGGCGAGCGCGCCGTGGCTGTCGCTGGCTTGCAGCCCCGCCGAGGCGATGTCGTCGCCCCACAGGTCGAGAATGGTTTCCGCCAGATCCGCGCCATCGAGCGACAGGCCCCGGCTTTGTCGCCAACCGGCGGCGGCGGCCAGCAGGCCGAGACAGAAGATCGCGCCGCGATGGGTGTTGACGCCTTTTGTCGCGCGCAGCATGCGCGCGCTCGGCTTCGATTCCGAGGCGCTGCAGACGCGGGAAGGGCGCGCCCGCCGCGCCCGCTTGCGCGATGGCGGAAAAATAGTGACGCAGGGCGAACAGGCTGCGGAAAAAACTTTCGGCGTTCATGTCGTCATGCGCGCCCGTGTCGATGGGGCTGACGAGGCCGGGTTTTGGATAGAGCATGAGTTCGATATGCAAGGCGCGCACGGCGATGCGGCCAATGGCGAAATTTTTCGCGCGAGACTCGAGGGTTGGAGTGAAGTTCATGCCGCCCTCTCCCGAAAAAGCGAGCGAATTTCGTCGAGCGAGCGCATCCGCACTTCCGCGCCTTTGGTTAGAACCTTGGCTGGCGCCTGCCAGAGTTCGCGCCACGCGACCGCGTCGCCATCGGGCAGGAAGATTTCGCCGTCGAGGCGCGGTGTGGGATGGCGCTCCGAAAAAGTCTCCAAAAACGCGAGCAGCTTCTGCGTGGACACCCAGCTTGCGGGCCGCAGCAGCAAATCCACGTCGGAGGACGCCGTGAGATAGACCCGCGCCGGATCGTCCGCATAATACTGCCAGGCGAAAGACCCGAAAACCCGCGCCTCTTCGCCAATCGCCGCCAAGCCCGCCGAAAAATTGAGCAGCGAATCGCGCCATTCCGGGAAGGCGAACACCGCCGCTTGCGCCAGCGTCGGCCCTTCCGCGCGCCGCAAAACAGCGACGCGCGTCAGGCACAGGCCAATGCGCCTCTTGCCGGGCAAAGCGAGACCGAGACGCAACGTATCGGCCGCGTCGCCGGCCTGACGGCGCGCGACGACCAGCGGGCGATCCCCGTGCAGCCAGTCTTCAACCGCCCAATCGTCGTCCGGGGTCAGCGGCGTGGAAAGCTGGCGCCGCCAATCGTCGACCAGCCACACCCAGTCGTGGCGGTCAAAAACGGCGGCATGTTGCACGCGATCGGCTACGGAGCGCGCCATTTTGCGGCCGCCGCGCTCTTCCCCCCATTGACGGCGAAGGTCGCTTTCTTCAGGCGCGGCCAGCGCTTCGGCCAGCCGTTGCGAAAGATCGCCCTCCCACAAGGAATAGACGGCGCCCATGCGCAGATAATTCTGGACGCCCGGCGCAAACACCGGCGAGGTCTGGCTCAACTCCTTCAAACGCTCCAGCGGGATTTTGGTGATGCGCGACATGGAGGGCAGATTCATCACCTGCACCTGTGCCTCGGGCAGCGCATAGCAGCGATCCGCCAGCAGGCTGCTGGCGAGAAAGCCGCCGCTCACCGCCTGCGAATAGACCAGCCCGACGATCCTGTGGCCGGAACTGCGGGCCAGTTCCAGACATTTGGCGAGATGCGCCATATAGCCGTTGATGCCGAGCAATTCGTCGCGATGGCTGAGGCGCTGGCCCTGCGTATCGACCAGCAGCAGGATCGGCCGGCCGGGATGGTCGCGCACAATGTCGAGCACGGCGCCCGCCATGCGAAAGGCGAGTTCGACCCCGATCGGCGCGGCGTCGACCGAGCCGATCACCGCGACTTCGCCCTGCGGCATTTGGCCGACGCCATCGAAATACAGGCCGTCGAATGCGATTTTATGGCCAGCGGGAAAGAGTTGGTCGAGGAGGATGCGGGCGTCCATTATAAAACCCTCTTGTCGGCGACGGCGGCACAAAATTCTTCCGCTTCGAGCAAAGGCAGGTTTTCCGGCTTTTCCACGCCGAGCCGCCGCCAGATGTCGAGCGCATCGCGGCAATCGCCGAAACGGGCGATCCGGTCGCCAAGGAATGTGTGCTCTTTCGACAAACCCTCCAGCGACAGATCGGGCTTCGCATCGAGATAAGAGAGAGCAGCCGTGCGAAAGGCGGCGATGTCGTCGGCGACGAGGGCGTTGGCCTCGCCGAGCAGATAGCGATGCTTGCCGCCGACCGTGCGCCAGACCAGGGCGCGGTCGCGGGAGTCGAATTCCTCCACCCCGCAGGTGGTCTCGATCACTTCGGGGCCGGACAGGCCGAGCCTGCCCTCTTCGCTCATGATGATGGCGTCGCACAGGCGGGAGGCGATGCCCATGCCGCCAAAGCAGCCGAACTGGCCGCCGTCGAGCACGAGCACCGGCACGCCCGCGCCGCGCAACACCAGAATCGCCCGCATGATTTCCGAAACGCCGATCAGCCCGGCATTGGCTTCATGCAAGCGCACGCCGCCGGATTCGACCAGCAGCAGCACGGCGGCCGGGCGTTTTTCCAGCGCGCGTTCGAGCAGGCCGACCAGTTTGGCGCCATGAACCTCCCCGACGGCGCCGCCCATAAAGCCGCCCTCCTGCGCTGCGACCAGCACCGGCCTTCCGCCGAGCGCGCCCTCGCCGACGATGACGCCGTCATCGAAAGCGGCGGGCGTGTCGAGCACGATCAGATGCGGGCTGACGACACGCTCCTGCGGCGGCATGAACTCGTGGAAAGTGCCGGGATCGAGCAGGCCGAGTATGCGTTCACGGGCGCTGGCCTCGTAATAGCTCGTCATGCCTGTCCTCCGAGAAAAGTTTCCACCGCCTGATCCAAGCGCAGCGAGACGACAGCGGGCGTCGCGCCGACATCGTTGATGGAAATGCGCACGTCGGCCAGCGCGTGGCGGGCGAAGAAATCGTCGAGCACCGCCTGCCAGATGGCGCCGAAACCGGTGGCGGCGGTCAGCACTTCAACACGGCAGGCGCCGCCAAGCTCTTGCGCTTCGATCAGCACTTCGAGATTGCCGGACCCAACCACCCCCACCACGGTCGCCGCAGGCGTGGAATTGAGTTTGCGGCCGCCTCGGTAATCGTAATTAAGCTGTTCCATGAGGGCTGCCCTACTCACCAGTTGCGGAAACGCTTGGGCGGGTCATAGAGACCGCCCGAGGCGCGCACCAAATCCTTGACCGAGCGCGCGGCGAGCAGATCGCGGGTCGCGTGCCTCTTGTCGATTCCAAGATCTTCCGGCCGCCGAATAATCCCGCGATCGCGCAAATTTTCGACCACTCGTTTGTCGCGGGCGAGACCCACCGGGGTATAGCCGGCGACGCCGCGGATCGCCTGTTCACGCTCCTCGTCGGTGCGGCAGAGCAGCAGGTTGGCAATGCCTTCCTCGGTCAGGATATGGCTGACGTCTTCGCCATAGATCATCACCGGCGGAAGATCCATTTTGGCGCTTTCGGCCAGTTCCCAGGCGTCGAGCTTTTCGACAAAGGCCGGATGCATGTGCTCGCGAAACGTCTCGACCATCTGCACCACCAATTTCTGGCCGCGCGGGATGAGATTGCGCCCCTGCCGCGCCTCGCGCCCCGCCTTCAGCCACGCCGGGCTCGCATGTCGCCGCCCGCGTGAATCGGACCCCATGTTGGGCGCGCCGCCAAAACCGGAGATGCGCCCCAGCGTCGCGGTCGAACTATTGCCGGCCAGATCGATCTGCAGCGTCGAGCCAATGAACATGTCGCAGGCATAATGACCGGCGGCCTGACACATGGCGCGATTGGAGCGCATCGAGCCGTCGAGGCCGGTAAAGAAAATGTCCGGCCGGGCGCGGATATAGGCCTCCATGCCGAGTTCCGATCCGAAGGAATGGACCGACTCGACAAAGCCCGCCTCGATGGCCGGGATCAGGGCCGGATGCGGATTGAGCGCCCAGTGGCGGCAAATCTTGCCCTTGAGGCCGAGCAACTCCGCATAGGTGGGCAGCAGCAATTCTATGGCCGCCGTGTCGAAGCCGATGCCGTGATTGAGGCGGTTGACCTCATATTCGGCATAAATGCCCTTGATGGCCATCATCGCCATCAGGATCTGAATTTCCGAAATCTGCGCCGGGTCGCGGGTGAACAGCGGCTCGATATAATGCGGTTTGGGGCTCTGGACGACGAAATCGACCCAATCGCCGGGAATGTCCACACGCGGCAGATTGTCCACGATCTCGTTGACCTGGGCGATGACGATGCCGCTCTTGAACGCCGTCGCCTCGACAATCACCGGCGTGTCCTCGGTGTTAGGTCCGGTGTAGAGATTGCCGGCGGCGTCGGCCGACTGGGCGCAGACGAGGCTCACGCGCGGGGTGAGATCGACAAAGTAGCGCCCGAACAGTTCGAGATAGGTATGGATCGCGCCGATGGCGATGCGGTTTTCGCTGACCAGTTTCGCCAGCCGTCCCGCCTGCGGCCCGGAGAAGGAAAAATCGAGTTTTGACGCGACGCCCCGGTCGAAGACGTCGAGATGTTCGGGCAGGGCCAGCACCGATTGCACCATATGCAGGTCATGGACTTTGGCCGGATCGAGACCCGCCAACGCCTTGGCGAGAAAATCGGCCTGTTTCTGGTTATTGCCCTCCAGGCAGACCCGGTCGCCCGGCTCCAGCACGGCTTCGAGCAAGGCGCCGATGTCGGCGGCGGCGACCTGTTTTCCTTGCGCCAGCGACGAGGCCCGCGCCAGACGCGCATCGCGATTGAGACTTTGAGTGTTCCAGACGCGCATGGACGACCCTTTTGCGTTAGAGTTCATCAGAACAGCGCCTTGACCGCGAGGAACAGGACGGAAGGACCGAGCAGGCAGCCGAAGCCGGTGTGGAATGTGGCGACCAGCGCGCCATAGGGCACAAGGCGCCGGTCGGTCGCCGCCAGTCCGGCGCTGACGCCGCTGACGGTTCCCGCCAGTCCGCCGAAGACCATCGCCGCCTGCGGATTGTTCAGCCGCATGAAACGCGGCCAGAACCGGGGTGAAAACCATCACCATGATCGACTTGACCACGCCGGTCGCGATGCTGAGCGCGATGACATCCGAGCTTGCGCCAATCGCCGCCCCAGTGACCGGCCCGACGATATAAGTGACCGCGCCCGCGCCGATGGTGGTCAGCGACACCGCATCCCGATAGCCAAAGGCGTAGGCGACGGCGACGCCGACGATGAAAGGCAGCAGTGTCCCGAGCACCAAAGCGATCACGCCTAGCCAGCCGGCCTTTTTCGCCTCTTCGACCCGCACTTCGCTGGCTGTGGCGACGATGGTGAAGTCCCGCAGCATGGCGCCGCCCATCAACGCCAGCCCGCTGAATTGCGCGATGTCGGCCAGTCCCTTGGTCTTGCCGGTGACGGCGCCGCCCCAATAAGCGAGAGCCAGCCCGGAGAAAACGGCGATGGCCGACCCGGCGACATGGCCGCGCAGAACATGGCGGGCGATTTGATTGGAGACCCACACCACGAGGCCGACAAAGGCGAAGGCGACGATGAGCGGGTTGTCGGAAATGATCTTGTTGAGCAGGTCCATCAGCGCGCCTCCACCTTGGTCTGAGCCTGGGCATGCGGCGCGACGGCGCCGGCGAGTTCGGATTCGGGGAAGTCGCCGGAGTTGTCGAGCGGCGCGCTGGCGATATGGGCGCGTTCGATGATGCGATTGATGAAGGAGATGACCAGGACGCAGATCGCGAAAGCGCCCGCCGCGCTGAGCAGGGCGACCGGGCCGCTTCGGGCGGCGACGATGACATTCTGCGTTGCGGCCATGGCGACGACGACCGGGATATACATCATGGCCCAGAAGGTGACGCCCTTCTCGGTTTCCGGCAGCAAAATGCCACGCTTGTGCAGGACATGCAGGGCGGCGATCAGCAGGAGCATGGCGATGCCGACGCCGCCGACATTGGCTTTCACGCCAATCAGGATGGCGAGCCCTTCGCCGATGACAACGCCGGCGAGATAACAAATCGCCAGCAGCGCTGTTCCGAAAATCACCATGTCAGCGCCTCCTGCGTTGGGACGAGGTCGGCGGTTTTTTTCCTGATGGGCCCAATGGGCATAAGCGGCTTCATGAGCTGTCCTCCCTGAGATGACCTTTGTATTTTTATGCCATCTTCTGTATACAAAGAACCTTGTTATGGACACGGTGTCAACCCATCTGTATGCTGAAAAGCGAAAAATTTGGAATCAATCATGGACCAGACGCCAGGCCGGCTCTCGGAGCAATTGCTCGAAATCATTGAGGAATGCATCGTCACGGGGGAATATCCGCCGGGGGCGCGGCTGGACGAGGTCGAACTGGCGGAAACTTTCGGCGTGTCGCGCACGCCGATCCGGGAGGCGCTGATCCAGCTCTCGGCCATGCGCATGATCGAAAAGCGGCCCCGCAAAGGCTGGGTGGTGGCATCGGTGTCCCCAAACCGTCTCTGCGAAATGTTTGAAGTCATGGCCGAGATGGAGGCGATGTGCGGCCGGCTTGCGGCGCGGCGGGCGAGCGCCTTCCAGCAGCAGCGGATCAAGGCGGCGCATGAGGCCTGCCGCGACATCAAGGATCCCGACGCCTATTATCGCCTCAATGAATTGTTCCATATCGCGCTTTACGAAGCGAGCCAGAACGAATTCCTGATCGAACAGGTCCGCGAGTTGCAGCGCCGCGTCCGCCCCTATCGACGCATGCAGTTGCGCGCCCGCGCGCGCATCGTCAATTCCTTCCAATGAGCACGAAGGGATCGTCGAGGCGATTCTCGGCCGGAGACGGCGAACTGGTCGCCGAAAGGCTGCGCGCCCATGTGATGGTGCAGGGAAAGCGCTTCGCCGATCTGGTCGAATCGCTGGAAAAACTGACCTCTGCACAAGCGCGGCTCAGCGCGTAACCGGCGCTGCGGCGTCCCTGAACCAGGGTCGTCATTGCGAGCGAAGCGAAGCAATCCACCATGGATTGCTTCGCTTCGCTCGCAATGACGGGGCCGGGTCAATACAGGCGAGAAAGCTAATAATGCGCCGGGGCGCCAGTGGTCGCGAAGATGGTCGCGTAGTCGTTGGCCAGCGCCGCGATAGGCTCCCAGAACTTCATCGACTGGGTCGCGGACGCGCTCGCCTGACCCCACGGATTGCAGAGCTGGACGAGGCCGTTGGCGGCATCCACGCCCGACACGAAGAACATGTGCTCGGCGACGAGGTTTCCGGTCACGTTGTTCGCGCTAGTGCCCAGGATGATCTCCTCCTTAGCAGAGAACGCCGTCTGCATCGTCTGCATCAGGTTCGAGGTCGCCTCTCCCGCGGACAGCTGGTACGTGTTGTACGACTGCCCGGTTATTTCCGACAGGCACTGGCCGAGGCCGCCGGTAGTGTCCGCGTAGGCGTTGCCGTTAACGTACAGCGACATGCCAGGCGTCACCGCCTTTTGTTCGACCAGCTCGACATACGCCTTCTCGATCAGCTGCGACCACATGTTCGTCGCGTTGTGGTCGAACGTCTGCGTCGAGCCGTCTTGCCAAGTATAGCCCGACGGCAACATCGGCAGCTCGGTGTCGACGGTCACGTAGTCCGCCGCGCCGTTGATGAAGAACTCGACCGAATACGATCCGTTGCCGTTCGACTTGATCATGTTGGCGATCGTGTTCGGGTTCTGCAACGCCGTCTCGGCGAGAGCCAACTCGAAGTAGCAGTCGCCGACTATGCCCTGGCTGACGTCGGACCATTGCGGACCGCTGGCGCCGAACAGGGGCAGCGTGCTGGTCGCGTAGGTCGACTTGAGCGTCGAGCCTACCGCGGACAGGTCGGTGCTGGGCAGGTCGGCGCCGAGGAACCATTTGGCGATCAGTTCGCTCGTCTGCAATTCGGACGAACCGGCCGCCATGTTGCCGAGGGTCGTGGCCTTCGCGGCGCCGCCGGTCCAGTGTGCATTGGCCGAGTTCCCGAGCACCACGTCGTCGAATATCTGAGCGACGTAGGCGGTTGTCTGGTAGCCGCCAGCCGCGTTCAGCTGGCTCGCGAGCGTCTTCAGTCCGCTGAACTCATCGGCGGTGATGCCGCCCGCCGCCGCGTCCTTCAGGATCTTCAGCGTCTCGTCATAGGTCAGGACGCCGTCGGCGCCGAGCAACTTGGCCTCGGCGATGATCGGGTTGTCCTGCGACTTCACGATGGCGAGCTGGGTCGCGCTCATGGCGGCGAACTGGGCCGACGTGAACTGTCCGTCCTGGATCGTGGTCAGCGACTTCAGCTGGTCGACCGTCAGCGCCTTGACCGCCGCGATGGACAGCGAGCCGAGGCTGTTGCAGCACAGCTTGTCGAACTGCGCGGCGGTCATGGCCGCGATCTGGGTCGCCGTGAGTCCAGCCGCCTGATTTGCGCCGAACCACGCGGGGTTGAGCGCGACCAGCGCCGACACCGAAAGGCCGGACACCTGCGTCGCCGTCAGCGCCTGCACCTGCGCCTGCGTCATGCCGCCGATCTGCGTCGCCGACAGTCCACTGAGGATGGCGGCGGTCAATCCGGACACGGCCGATGCCGAGATCTGGCCGATCTGGGTCGACGTCAGATAGCCGAGGAAGGCCGTCGTGACCGTGTTCAACGTCGTCGCCGTCAGACCGCCGATCTGGGCCGCCGTAAGCTGGCTGGCCTGGGTCTTGTTGAGGCCGGACAGCCCGCCCTTCAGCGCCGAAAGCTGGGAGACCGGAGAGCATGGACACGTTGAACCCGGCGATCTGGGCCGCTGTGAAGGCCGAGATCTGCGCGGTCGTCAGGCCGGCGATCTGGCTCTGGGACAGCGAGGAGACTTGCGCTGCCGTGAGCGATCCGATCTCGGCGGCGTTGAGGCCGGCGATCTGCGTCGCCGACAGCAGGGACAGTTTGAGCGCGCCAAACTGGCCAGCGTTCATGGAGCCCAGTTGCGTCGCCGACAAATACGGGATCTGCGCCTGATTGAACGCGGCGACCTGCGCGGTCGTGAGGGCGGCGATCTGGACCGTCGAGAGCGCGACGATCTGCTGCGCGGTCATCGTTGCGATCTCGGCCGTCGGGACGGTCGCAAGCTGGGCAGCGGTGACGCCCGTGACCTGAGATGCGGTCAGCGTGTGGAACACCGACGGCGATTCCGGCCTGGAACTGCGTCACGGTCAGTTTGCCGATGGCCGAACCCGTCATCGCCGCGATCTGCGTCGCCGACAGGCAGGCGCCGTTCACAGCCACGAAGGCCGCCGTGGACAGGGAGCCGATCTGGACGGACTGAAACTGGGCCTTGCTCATCCAGC
>CAWFBN010000159.1:0-13522 GCA_963813955.1 uncultured Alphaproteobacteria bacterium
AGGGAGAATCTTTGCGCTCCGGCAGTTCCAGTCGAGCGGCGACCGCTTTCGCGGCCCAATTTCGCTGCGGCATAGGCGCGCCACGGGGGCCGCAAAACCGCTTCAAGCAGCGGGTTCGTCGTCTCGTCGGGGCGGCCGTCAATCGCGTCCTGCGCCTGCACGTAGGAGAGCTTTGCGGCCGAACGCATCATCACGCGAAAAAATTTGTGGTCGAGCTTGTGGCCGTCCTTGCCTATGCGCATCCGCACCACCAGCGCCGGGCGGTCCTCGCCCTGGCGCAGCGAGCACAGGTCGTTGGAAATGCGCTCGGGCAGCGTGGGCACGACGCGGTCGGGAGATCGACCGAATAACGGCGATCCAGCGCCTTGCGGTAAAGCGCAGAGGTTGGGCGGATATAAAAACACACGTCGGCGATGGCGACAGTAACGACAAAACCTTCCGGGTTGTCGGGGGCGTCGTCGGGTTCAGCGTGGACGGCGTCGTCATGGTCCTTGGCGTCGGGCGGGTCGATGGTGACGAGCGGCAGCGACCGCCAGTCCTCGCGCCTGGAACCCCCGGCTTCCATGCGCGCGGGTTTGGCTGCTTCGGAGGCTTCGATGGTCTCGGGGCGGAAAAGATCGGGAATGCCGTGGACAATGATGGCGATGAGGCTGATCGCTTTCTCGGAGTTCATCGATCCCAGCCGCTCGCGCACCTTCCCCCGGCAAGTTTAAGCGCCCGCGGGAAAAAAGTCTCGACGCTGACGAGATCGCCGTCGCGCGCCTCGCCGCGATCGGCTTCCGAGACGATGAATTCTTTTTCGCGCAGCTTTTTGTCGACGGGAACAATACGTCCGCCGCCGGTGCGTAAATCTTCGCGGAACACGCCGAGCGTGCGTCGCGCGGCGCGCGACAGCAGCTTGACCACACGGCCGGAATAGGCTGGTCCTTCACCGCCCAGTGGCGCGACGCGCAACAGCGCCCGGTCGCCGACGCCGGCGGTGGGCAGATCCTTGCCGCGAGGTTTGCGCGGCGCGAAAATGATGATGCGCGGCGCCGGGCCAAGCGCCTCGTCCCATTCGGCGGGGGTGGCGAGCAACTCGCCGTCGCGGTCGCGCGTCAGAATGTCGGCCAGCACGATCTGGGGCAGGGCGCCCACCTCATGCATCCCCTTGCGCGAGCGCGCGATGGCGCCGTCCAGCTCCAGTTCTTTCAGGATTTTCTTGAGCAGATCTTGTCGTCGCCGCGAATGCCAAAGGCGCGGGCGATTTCGCGTTTGCCGATTTTGTCGGGCTGGGCCGCGCCCGCTTTTTCTCCCGCCTCGCGCTCGCGGGCGATAAAGGCGACGATGTCTTCGCAACTCGGGAAGGGTTTTACGGTATTTTTCAACATGAGAACAACATAGGGACCCGAAGGCCCGCCGTCATCCGGGGATTTTGGTTGCCATGAAGGGCAGAGTGAAAATGCGATTTGGGATCTTGCTTGCCTCGCTGGCGCTTTGCGCCGCATCTCCGTCCCATGCGGCGCCGGCCAATACGCTCAAGGACATGTTCAACCAGGTCAGCGCATGCCTCTCAAAAGGGGCGGGCGGGGAGGAGGCTTGGCGCGGCGCGGAGATGACATTGCGCTTCAGCCTGCGCCGCGACGGCTCGCTGATCGGCAAGCCGCATATCACCTATTCCAAACTTCCCAAGGACGAGGCCGACAAGCGCCGGGTGATGGAGAATATCGCCTTCGCCATGGATCGCTGCCTGCCGGTGAAGATCACCGATGGGCTCGGCGGCGCCATCGCCGGGCAGATGATGTCGTATCGCTTTGCGTGGAAGGGCCGCGAAACCGGCATTTGAACGCCGCAAACAAAAAAACGGCGGACCCGAAGGCCCGCCGTCCAAAAAGTCCAAAGCCTGAAAAAATCAGCGCTTCGAGAACTGGAAGCTGCGGCGAGCCTTGCGCTTGCCGTATTTCTTGCGTTCCACCACGCGCAAGTCGCGGGTCAGGAAGCCGGCCTTCTTCAAGGCGCCGCGCAGGGCGGGCTCGTAATAGGTCAGCGCCTTGGACAGGCCATGACGCACCGCGCCAGCCTGGCCGGACAGACCGCCGCCAGCAACCGTGACGGTGATGTCATAGCTGTCGTTGCGGTTGGCGACGCCGAGCGGCTGCTGCAGGATCATGCGCAGCACCGGACGGGCGAAATAGACTTCGAGTTCGCGGCCGTTGACGGAAACCTTGCCGGAGCCGGGCTTGATCCAGACGCGGGCGACGGCGTTCTTGCGCTTGCCGGTGGCGTAGGCGCGGCCGAGCTTGTCGATTTTCTGCACATGGACGGGCGCTTCGACCACTTCGGAGGTCGCGCTCTTGAGGTCCTGCAGGGAGGAGATGGTCTCGGCCATGATCAGTCGTTCCTGGCGTTCTTGGAGTTCAGGGCGGCGACGTCGAGAACAGTGGGGCTCTGCGCCGAATGGGGATGTTCGGCGCCCTTGTAGACGCGCAGATTGGACAATTGCTTCACGCCGAGCGGGCCGCGCGGCAGCATGCGCTGAACCGCCTTCTCGACGATGCGCTCAGGGAAGCGCCCTTCGAGGATGAACTTGGCCGAGCGCTCCTTGATGCCGCCCGGATAGCCGGTATGGTGGTAATAGATCTTCTGCTCGCGCTTGCGGCCGGTCAGAACCACTTTATCCGCATTGATGACGATGATGTTGTCGCCATCGTCCATGTGAGGCGTGAAGGTCGCCTTGTGCTTGCCGCGAAGGCGCAGCGCGATGATCGAGGCGAGGCGGCCGACGACGAGGCCCTTGCCGTCGATCAGCACCCATTTCTTCTCGATTTCCGCGGCCTTGGCCGAATAGGTCTTGCCGAACATTGTTTCTTTTCCATGATGCTCGCGGCAGGCGCAAAGCCCCCGGGAAGATGGGCGCTTGTACGGGCCTGTCGTAACATTGTCAACAGCGGGAAGGCTCCGAACCCCACGGAAAATAAGGCAGTTTGGCGTTTGCGGTATCATGTTACCGCCTTATGCGGCGCGGGGATCGAATAGGTGCCGACCGCATGCGCCACCGGTTCGTCGGAGTTTTCCGCGAACAGCGTCGCTTCCCCCACCGCCAGCCTCTTGCCCAGCTTCAGCAGGCGACAGTTCGCGATGAGGTCGCCTTTCGGCGGCTTGCGCAAGAAATTGATGTTGAGATTGGTGGTCACCGCCAGCGCGACCGGGCCGATATGGGCGAGGATGACCACATAAAGCCCGACATCGGCCAGGGTGAACATGGCGGGGCCGGACACCGTGCCGCCCGGCCGCAAATGCTTTTCATGCGCCGCCATCCGCAATTGCGCGCTCATCGGCCCGACGCCTTCGACCGAAAACGTGCGCCCGCCATGATGCAATTGCGGAAATTCCTCGTCGAGGAAGCGCTCGATTTCGGCGACGGTCAGGATGGGCTGATGGAGGAAGGTTTTGGCGGGCACATGGTACTATTCCGCCGCCGCGTCAGCCATCGCCACGAGGAGGCTGCGGTCGAATTGGGTCTTGTGCAGCATGGCATAGACGCCGTTCTTGGCCAGAAGTTCGTCCTGGCGGCCGGATTCGACCACCTTGCCGCCTTCGATCACGCAGATGCGTTCGGCATTGGCCACCGTGCTGAGGCGATGGGCGATGACCAGAGTGGTGCGTCCGGCGCACAGGGTTTTCAGCGCCTCCTGCACGGCGCGCTCGGATTCGGTGTCCAGCGCCGAGGTCGCCTCGTCGAGCAGGATCAGCGGCGCGTCCTTGAGGAAGGCGCGGGCGATGGAAATGCGCTGGCGCTGGCCGCCGGAAAGCTGCATGCCCTGTTCGCCCACCGGCGAGTCATAGCCGTGGTCGAAGCCGGCGATGAAATCATGGGCGTAGGCCGCCTTGGCCGCGGCGACGATTTCCTCTTCGCTCGCGCCCGGCCGGCCGAAGGCGATGTTTTCGCGGATCGTGCCCTTGAACAGAAAGGTGTCCTGTCCGACATAGGCGATCTGTTTGCGCAGGGAATGCCGCGAAAAGGCGCAGATATCCTGGCCATCGATGAGAACCTTGCCGCCAGTCGGCTCGTAGAAGCGCAACAGCATGCTCATGGTCGTGGTCTTGCCGCCGCCGGAGCGGCCGACCAGCGCGGTGGTCTGGCCCGGTTCGGCGACGAAACTCAGCTTGTCGAGCACCATTTCGCCGGGGCGATAATAGAAGTCGACATTGTCGAACTCGATCCGGCCCTGCGTGATCTTCAGCTCCGGCTCACCCTTCTTTTCCAGTTCCGGCTCCGGTTGGTCGAGGAATTCGTAGAGCATGCTCGACGCCGAGCAGCGACGCGGTCAGGTCGACATGCAGGCGCGCGACGCGCTTGGCCGGTTCGGTCGCCAGCAGCAGCGCGGTCAGGAAGGCGAAGAAATTGCCCGGCTGCTGGCCGTGGAAAATGACGCGATAGCCGCCATAGACCACGACCATGGCGATGGCGAAGCCGGCCAGGCTTTCCATCATCGGGCTGGAGCGCGACTGGATGCGCGAAAGCTTGTTGGCGGCGCTTTCGAACTGGCGAATGGCCTTGACCTGACGCTCGCGCATGAAAGGTTCGAGCGTGAAGGACTTGACCACGCGAATGCCCTGCGCCGTCTCCTGCAGGGATTCGAGAATGGCCGCGAAACCGTAGAACTCGGTCATCATGACCTTTTTCGAGCGGTTTCCGAGTTTTCGGACGCCGACAATGCGCCAGGGGCATGATCAGCACGGCGAGCGACGCCAGCAACGGATCCTGCGAGAACATGGCGATGCCCAGGCCGATGGTGGTCAGGATGTCGCGGCCGAGCGCCGTGATCAGCAGGTTGAGCGCGCCGCTGGCCGATTGGGCGATGAAGGCCTGGCGGGCGATGAATTCGGTGGAATGGCGCGCGTTGTAGAAGGTGATGTCCATCGCCAGCATCTTGTTGAAGATGCGCGTCTGGATTTCGGCGATGATGTTGTTGGCGATTTTCGACAGCACCACCTGCTGGCCATAGGTGGCGAAGCCTTTGGCGGTGATAGATCGCCACGATCGTGCCGCCGATCGCCCACATGGCCTCGATGCTGCGGTCGACGAAAATCCGGTCGATGATGTCCTTCATGATCCACGCCGACAGGGTCGTGGTGGCGGCGATGACGCCCATCATGCCGAAAGCGATGCCATAGGCCTTGGCGTGTTTACGGCCCTGGTCGCGCAGCAGGCGCTCGATCAGCGCCAATTGCCCAGCGCTCAGAAATTTCTTGCGCAAATAGGTCGAAACAGAGGAAAACAAGTGCCAAATCTTTCGGCGGTCGTCTCGCGGGAAGCTTGTCGTTCCGACCGCATGGAACGCCCGCTTCGCCAAAACCCGCCGCAAGGGCCGCGTTTCAGCCTCCTCGCCAGCGCACGGCGAGGGGCGGGCCACGCCCAAAGCGCCCCGCGCGTCTTCTGTGAGAGGGAATGAGGTTTCTGTCAATGCGCCAGGGGCGCCAGCCGTTATTTCGTCAGCTCACGTGCCAGAAAAACAACTGGAACAGCGAAATGACGATTTCGGCCAGAATCAGCACGATGATCGCCGCCTCCATGAAGGACGAGCGGTCGGCGTCGATGATGTCGGTCAGGGCGCGGACGGTTTCGACGATGAGCTGGAGCTTGTGATGGAGGGTCTGGCCGCGCTCCTTGAGTTCGTATTCGTCTTCCAGTCGCGCGTAAAGGCGTTCGAGATCGGGCCGGTCCCACAGCACGTCGGGCTTGTCCTCCACCGCCACGCGGCCGGAAACGCGATGCTGCACCTGCAAGGCCTGTCCGATCAGCCGCAGCATTTCGCGCCGGTTGCGCATCGGCCGTCCATGCTCCGCAAGGACATTGGCGAGCGGTTCGATCTTGTCGAACACGCCGTTGACCTCGCGCTCGTCGCGACCGAGCGCCACGCTTTTCGCCAGCGTGTCGGCGAAAACCAGAAAACGCTCGTCCGACAGATCTTTTAGCGCGATCGGCCCGCCGGGCAGGATGCGTTCCTCGCCTTCGCCGCCGATCGACAGGATGGCGATCTCATCCTCCTTGCGCAGGCGGGCGCCTTTGATGCGATCCTTGAGTTTTGCGAGAACATCCTCTTCTTCGAGCGGCGACAGGCCGACCATCACCGCCACGCCATAGCGGTAGAGCGCCACGCGACCGGCGTGTCCGACATGAAAAGCCAGGGGAGAGGCTGAAATCGCGTCGGCCCGTTCGAGGCCGCTGATATCGATGCGGTCGCCAAGCAGCAGCGCCCGCGCCGTCACCCGCACCACCGAGGAAAGGGGTTGCGAGGAAAGAGGCGGAGGAAAGAGGTTGAGAGTCGTTCATGCGCGCTTTCTAGCGCAAAAATGCGACATTGGCTTCGATTTTCGGCTTCGATTTTCGGGCGCGGCGGGGCGTCGCGCCCGCGAGTGAATGAAAATTTTGTGCAGGGCAGGGCGTCTTGTGCACCGAAGTGCGTTCTTGATATGTTCCACGTGAAACCTCCCGGGAAGCGGCTTTACGGCTCGGAAGCCTATCGCACTGAAATCACGCTCGTTTTCCGATCATGCGTAAAAGCGGCGCCGCTGCGCAGGGGCGAGAGGCGGTGCAATCAAAGGGTGCAACCTGCGGGTTGAAAAAGGTGAAAGCGCCCAAAACCGATCAAAAACGAGCATGTTTTTGTACTAAATTGCCCGAAATTTGCGTGTTTTCATCGCATTTTTTCGCAATTTCCCATCGCCGGAACGGGCCGACCGGTCGTACAACCGACGCGCAGAGTTCGTGCGGATCGCGCGCGAAAATGAGCGAAAATCGCGCGCTTTTTGTTTGTCGCTCATTCTCACCTCCGAAAACGGGCGCGCCACTCGTGCAACCATAGGGAGTGCAGCTGTGGTTCGCTCTCGGCCCCCGCCAATCAACTCGACGATCAGGCGGGGGCGTGTTTGCGGAAATGGGCAAACGAGATCAGGCGGTCGGCAAACTGCCGTCCGGAGTGGCCTTGTCGATAGCGGTGGGCAGATGCTGGGCCAGATATTCGGCGGCCTTGTCGACCGGAATTCCGGTTGACGCTGCAATGTTCTTTAACTTCTCGGAGCCGAGCGCCTTTTTGATCTCGTCGGCGCTGATGGGCAGATTCGCGCCAGTGCCAATCCACGACTTGACTTGCTGGCCATAGCCGGTCTTTTCAAGTTCCGCGACAACTCCATCAATACCGCCGTGCTTGTCAAAATAGTCCTTCACCAAGGACAAAGCCTCGGCGCCGACGGCGCCCCCCAAAATTCCTTTCAGCCAGCTCATAGTCTTCGCCTCCAATAGAAATCGACGCCTGTGCGTCACAAAGCTTCGCAAGCAACACGCACCATCTGACCGCGGACATCTCAAGGCGGGCGCAACGCAAGGCCAAAACCCCGCCATCGCGATCGTCAGGCGAAACCGGAGCCGGAGCGATGCCAAGCCACGATATCTCGAACGGCCAATCGTGGAAAGCCCCATAGCCGAAGCCGAAAGAGAGGGTTTAAGGACCCGTCATTGCGAGCGAAGCGAAGCAATCCACCTTGTCGCCAATCGCAGTCAAAACCTCCCGATTTTGAGCCCTGAAACGGCTGTGCGGAATCCTTGGAATATTTCCAAAAATCAAGTTACGCGCATTAACTCTTTGCATCAAAAAATTTATGCCTTAGGTCAAGGTATAAGTATTTATCGGGGCATGGCATGAAAAAGCAGTTTTTAATTGGAATGGTTGCGGCCATCGCGGCCCTGTCGGGTGGCGGCGCCTTCGCCGCTTCTAACCTGGTGACAAACGGAGATTTCGCCAACCCAAATGTAGGCACAGGCTGGGGGCTTTATAGTAGCATTCCTGGCTGGACCAGCGCCACTGGCGCCACTAGCATCACCGATACGATTGAAGTTGGCGGCTCAGGAAACTATGGCTTAGGGTGTGCTAACACAACTGGATGCCAAAATCTTGAGCTGAACGCTAATACCTTCGGTAATGTTTACCAAACCTTAACAGGTCTTACTGCCGGAATGACCTACACCGTTTCCTACCTATACAGCGGCAGAACCGGTGGTGGGCTATCTGCGCTTGATGCATACTTTGGCACCCAACTTTTAACGACCAATTCAAGTTCCGTGAGTTCTTGGACGTCAAACGTTTTTAACGTCGTTGCAACGGGAACTTCAGAAACAATTACATTCAGTGCTCTGGCAACATCGGGGAATCCGAGTTACGGCAATGAAATTACAAACGTCAGTGTCACTGCTGTCCCCGGACCAGTAGCTGGCTCGGGACTGTTTTCCGCGCTTGGCTTGGGCGCTTTCGCGTTCTGGCAGCTCCGCCGCCGTCAAAAAACCGCCTAACCCACAATCTTTCAAAGCCCAACACTTCAGCGGCGGCGTCCTCGGGCGTCGCCGCTTTCATTTCAGCCGCTTGCGCGCCTCCAGCCGCCAACGTCCGCGCTTGCCCGCAGCGCGCCGGGGGCTATGGTGACAACACCATCACGGACACCCCAGCGCCATGCCCTACACGCCTCATCCTTTCGCCCGTTTCATCGCCATTCTCGGGCGCGGCCGCAATCTTTCGCGCGCCCTGACGCTTGAGGAAGCGGAAGAGGCGATGACCATGATCCTCAAAGACCAGGTCCTTCCCGAGCAGCTCGGCGCCTTTCTCATGCTGCTGCGCGTAAAAGAGGAGAGCCCCGCCGAACTCGCCGGTTTTGTCCAGGCGGTGCGGAAAAGCCTTCCTCCGCCCCCTGCCGTCAGGCCCGCCATCGACTGGTCGTCCTATGCCGGCAAGAAACGGCAATTGCCGTGGTTCCTGCTGGCGGCGCTGTGTCTGGCGCAGAGCGGTCACAGCGTGTTCATGCACGGATTGGACGGCCATACGGCGGGCCGCCTCTATACGGGGGAGGTCTTGCGCGGCCTCGGACTTGCGCCGGCAAAAAATTTCGTCGAAGCGGCGCAGGGCCTCGCGAGCCGGAATTTCGCCTATATGGATCTGGCCGATATCAGCCCGCCGCTGGCGCGCATGATGGGGTTCAAGAAAATCCTCGGATTGCGCTCGCCGGTCCACACGCTGGCGCGCATGATCAACCCTTTCGCAGCGCCCTGTTTTTTGCAGGGGATTTTTCATCCAAACTACATGCCGACGCATCGCGACGCGGCGCTGCTGCTGGGCGAGAAGAATATGGCGGTGTTTCGTGGCGAGGGCGGCGAGATCGAACGACGTCCCAGCAAACCGTGCGAAACATTGGGTATCCTCGATGGCGTCGCCTTCGAGGAGCGCTGGCCGCCCTTGATGGAGGAGCCGCGCCAACTGCCCGACCCATCGATGGAGCTTTCGCGGCTGGTTTCCGTCTGGCGCAGTGAGACTCATGACGCCTATGCCGAGGCGGCCATCGTCGGCACAATTGCGATTGCGCTGCGCACGATGGGCCTTGCGCCGGACATGCAAATGGCGCAAAGGCGCGCGGAAGAATTTTGGCGCGCGCGCGATACGGCCCGTTTGCTCGCGGCGTAACTCTCCTTCTCCCCTTGCGGGAGAAGGTGGCGCGAAGCGCCGGATGAGGGGGCTGCAACCCGACCCCTCATCCGTCTTGCCTTCGGCAAGCCACCTTCTCCCGCAAGGGGAGAAGGGATTTGCCGTCATTGGAATAAGAGACCTGAATGGATCGCCTTCCCCTGTTTCTCGACCTTAAAAACCGCCGCGTCGGCGTGATCGGCGGCGGCTCGCTGGCCGCGCGCCGGGTCGAAATGCTGTTTCGCGCGGGCGCCGATGTCCGCCTTTTCGCTAGCGAACCGAGCGGCGAATTCGCGGTTCTGGCGGGACGATATCCATTCCGGCGACCTTGCCGGCCCCCATGGTTTCGATGGCTGTGCGCTGTGCTACTTCGCCCCCGAGGAGGGCGAGGAGCCCGACGCCGGGTTGATCGCCCGGGCGCGCGCCGCCGGGGCGTTGGTCAACGTCGCCGATCATCCGCAGATCAGCGATTTTATCGTTCCGTCCGTGCTCGACCGCAGCCCGCTAGTGGTCGCTATTTCCACCGGCGGCGACGCGCCTTTGCTCGGCCGCATGCTCAAGGCGCGGCTGGAGACGCTGATTCCCGCCGCCTATGGCCGTCTCGCCCAGCTTGCCGGCGAGGGTCGCGCGGCGCTGGCCGACAAATTGGCCGATCACCGCGCGCGCCTGCGCTTCTGGGAGCGCATTTTCGATGGCCCGGTCGCCGAAATGGCGCTGGCCGGCGACGAAGGTGCGGCCCAGGCGGCGCTGGCGATGGAAATCGCCGCCTGCCACCCCGACGGCTCCTCCGACGCCGATCTTCCGCGCGGCGAGGTCTATCTGGTGGGCGCCGGGCCGGGCGATCCCGATCTGTTGACGTTCCGGGCTTTTCGGCTGATGCAGAAGGCCGATGTCGTGCTTTATGACCGGCTGGTCGAGCCGAGCATCATGGACCGGGTGCGCCGCGACGCCGAGCGCATCTATGTCGGCAAGAAACGCTCCAATCACGCCTTGCCGCAGGAAGAAATCAGCGACCTGATGGTGCGGCTGGCGCTTGAAGGCAAGCGCGTGCTGCGGCTCAAGGGCGGCGATCCCTTTATTTTCGGGCGCGGCGGCGAGGAAATCGAAAAGCTCGCCGAACACCGCATACCCTTCCAGGTCTGTCCCGGCGTCACGGCGGCGGCGGGCTGTTCGGCCTATGCGGGCATCCCGCTGACCCATCGCGATTACGCCCAATCCTGCGTCTTCGTCACCGGTCACGGCAAGGACGGGCCGATCGACCTCGACTGGTCCACCCTTTTGCGCCCCAAACAGACCGTGGCCGTCTATATGGGTCTGGCCCATCTCGATTTTCTGATGCAGGAATTCCTGCGCCACGGCGCCGATGGCGCGCTGCCGGTGGCGATCATTGAAAACGGCACCCGCACCAACCAGATCACCGTCACGGGAACCGTCGCCACCATCGCCGCCAAGGCGGTCGCGGCAGGCTTGCGCGGCCCGACCATCATCATCGTCGGCGAAGTCGTCGCCCTGCGCGACACGCTCAATTGGTATTCGCCGAAACAAGGACAAGACCATGGCCACGAATGAACAGGTTTTGGCGGCGCTGAGCCGGATCGCGGGTCCGGACGGCCGGCCCGTGACCGAGTCCGGCGTCCTTTCCGGCCTCAATATCCATGACGGCAAGGTCTATGTGACGCTCAATGTCGCGCCGGAACAGGCCAAGACCAGCGAAGTCATGCGCAAGGCGGCGCAGGACGCCGTGGCGCGCCTTCCCGGCGTGACGGCGGCCTTTGTCGCCCTGACCGCCGAGCGGGCGCCCCAACCCGCGGCGCAGGCGGGAGCCCCCGCTCAGGGGACAGGTCTCGACAAGGTCAAGAAAATCATTGCGGTGGCGTCCGGCAAGGGCGGCGTCGGCAAATCGACCACCGCCGCCAATCTGGCGGTGGCGCTGGCGGCAATGGGCGAAAAGGTCGGGTTGCTCGACGCCGATGTGTTCGGGCCGTCCGTGCCGCTGCTGTTCGGCCTTACCGGCAAGCCGTCGTTTACCGGCGACGGCAAGAGCATTGCGCCTTTCGAGAAATACGGCGTCAAGCTCATGTCGATCGGCTTTCTGGTGCCCGACGGTCAGGCCGTGGTCTGGCGCGGTCCTCTGGTGATGACGGCGATCAAGCAGCTTTTGCGCGATGTCGCCTGGGGAGAACTCGATATTCTGGTGGTGGACATGCCGCCCGGAACCGGCGACGTGCAACTGACTTTGGCCCAGAACACCTCGCTGGCCGGGGCGGTGGTGGTGTCCACCCCGCAGGATCTGGCGCTCGATCGACGCGCGCCGCGCCGTCGCCATGTTCGGCCAGGTCAAGACGCCGGTGCTCGGCCTGTTCGAGAACATGAGCTATTTTCTCTGCCCGCATTGCGGCGGACGCTCCGACATTTTCGCCCATGGCGGCGCGAAGGCGGAGGCGGAGAAATGCGGGTTGAGATTTCTCGGCGCCTCGCCGCTCGACATGGCCATCCGCGAGACATCGGATTCGGGCGCGCCGGTCGCGGCCACCGCTCCGGATTCGGCTGCGGCAAAACCTTATTTCGAACTGGCCCGCGCGGTGCGCGAGGAATTGGCGAAGGCGGGTCGCCGCGCCCCCGCGATCACGATAGGCTGAATCTGATGGATCGACGCGGCCTGCTCTCCGTCCTTGCCGTCGTTCTCGCCGCGCCCAAAGCTTGCCCGCGCGCAGGACGTGAGTTGGGCGCCTCTGCCGGAAGGTTTGGACGCCCAAAAATGCCCGGGCCTGTCGTGGTTTGGTTCCGGACCGGCGGCGATCGAGATTTTCGATTACAACTGCCCTTATTGCCGCGCCGTCTTCCAGGCCCTCGACGCTCGCGCGTCAAAACCGGGCGCCTTGCGGCTGGGGCTGATCGACAGCCCGCAATTGTCGGTTGGTTCGATCCAGGCGGCCAAGCTGCGGCAGGCGGCGCTGCGTCTTTACGGACCGGCCAAGGCCTACGCCTTCCATCGCCGGCTTTTCGCCCATCGCGGCGCCATCGATGGCGAAGCCGGCCTCGTCGCGGCGCGGGACATGGGTTTCGACATTGCGAAGCTGACGGACGAGGCCGACGGCGACGCCGTGCGCGATGTCCTGATCGGCGCGGCGCATTTTCTGAACGCCGCCGGCGTTCGCGCCACGCCCGCCTTCATCCTGCGCGGAAAACTCCTGTCCGGCTGGCCCGGCCCGGCGGCTTTCGATGCGGCGCTCAATAACAGGGCATAAGACGTCCGGTTTCAGGCCGGCACACAGTATTCACCTTACCGATAAGCGTCGTTATGCCTATAAACCATGGTCGTCATTGCGAGCGAAGCGAAGCAATCCACCTGGCCACAACCGCAAGCCATGGATTGCTTCGCTTCGCGCGCAATGACGGGGCCAGGTCAATTCAGGCGAGAAAGCTATAATTGATTTTAAGCAGGTTACATTCGAAATTGATTTACGACATATATAACATCACGAAAATGTGAAACTATAAAAAGAGTTTGAACAAGCAAAGCATTGCAACGCAGGGCAAAACGCAATGAACGAGCGGCTGAAAGCGCTGGCCGAGATCGCCAGCATCGAGTTGGCCTATGCGCGCGCGGAAGTCGAAATGGCGGAGCCGATCGGGGAAGAGAAGGAGCGCATCGCCAATCATCTCGACGCGGTCAGTGATGCGCTTGAATTGATCATGTCCGGAGTCGATGAATACGAAATTTGCGAACGTATCGTGGCGCAGAGAGACTTGTCCGGCATTAAGCGACAAGTCCGGCGAGCCTTTCTGGAAGATCTGATTTTGGCGGCGATTGACTGCCAGGGCGCCGGCGGAGCGCCATTGCATGAGCGGCTGCCAAAGCGATTGGCGGATCGTCGATGTCCACCGCAAGGAACGCGAACCGTCATTGCGAGCGGAGCGAAGCAATCCATGCTGCGGTTGGCGAAACGTGGATTGCTTCGCTCTGCTCGCAATGACGAATCGCAAGGATTCAAGAATTTCGGCGATGGCTTTTAAGGTCGCCATTGCATGAG
>CAWFBN010000160.1:0-15672 GCA_963813955.1 uncultured Alphaproteobacteria bacterium
GGCGACATTGCGGCCCAAATCTCGCCAAGGCCCGCACCTGTGGGACGGACGATGACAGTACGAAGCTACCAACTCGATCAGCTCCTCAGATGTGTTTTCTCGACAGCTCGCGCACAGAAAGTCGCCGCCCGCCGAAATTCTGCGCGAAGGACCGTTGCCTGAGCGCTGTGCCAGCGGACTCGCCGGTCGGACATCGACTTCATCACCTCAGCTACCATCCTTCGAGAGATTTGCGATCGCGAAAGCTCTGTCCAACACTCAGGGTGGACTCGAAACCGGACCAGCAAGGAAGATCACGCTTTGTCGCAGAGATCCACATGTTCAACATGACGACGCCTGACAGCGCCTCCTATCGCGAAGCGCGTCTCGCCCCGGCGGCGCAGCTTGCGACCCTTATCGATTTCAGGGCCTGACCTTCGGCTGCGCCATTTGCTACGATCTGCGCTTTTCCGGCGCTGTTCGAGGCGCTGGCGGCACGCAGCGCCCAGGTCATCATGCTCACCGCCTGGCCTTCACGGGGGTCCGGCGAAGAATGATCAGGAAGGTGCTGTCCCGCGCCCCACGCCATCGAGACGCAACCTGCTGACCAGTTTCGCGGCCAGTTCAGGCCGCATGCAGTGAAACAGCAGCTGGGCCTTGACCTCAGCAATTCGCTGATCTGGATCCTGGGCCACAGAGATCGCCATGGCCTCGGACGGTCCCGGTTTTGTGATGGCGCCGCTCGATCCAGCGCTGGTCGCCCAGGTCCGCGCAGCCATTCCGGTCGCGATACAAAGGCGCGCCTTTTCCTAGATCCTCTACAGGCGATTTGCGCACGCGTAGCCAGCGCCTCTTCGAGCGGAACGCGTGGATCGAGCCACCACAGCCGCCGACGCCTTTATCGCCAAAGTCGCGTCAAAACTCCGCTGGTCATCGGCATTTTGAATGTCACGCCGGATTCCTTTCCGACGGCGAGCGTTTCAACGCGGCCGATGCAGCACTGACGCAGGCTCGCGCAATGGTTGAGGCCGCCGCCGACATCGTCGACATCGCCGCCAAATCCACACGGCCCGGCTCCACCCCGGTCGGTGAAGCAGAGGAATGGGCGCGGCTCAAACCGTAGTCGCGCCGTTGCTCGCCATGGGCTTCCCCTGTCGATCGACACCAGCAAGGCGTCCATCGCCCGCCGCGCCACGGCGCTCGGCGTCGCGCTCGTCGATGACGTCACCGGCTTGCGCAGCGACCCGGACATGGCGGCGGCGGCGGCGGAAAGCGGCGCGGCGCTGATGATCATGCGTCCCCGGCAAGGGATTCAAAACCAGGAGATCGACCCGGCGCTCGACATCGTCGCCGACATGCTGGGTTTCTCGAACCTCGCTCGAACTCGCCGGAAAAGGCTGGCGTCAGGCACGAAAAAACATCCTCGACCCCGGCGTCGGCTTCGGCGGAAGCCTGCGTCGGAGCCTGCAGGCGTGGACACGACAAATGTATTGCGCGCCATTCGCCCTGCCGGTGTCGATTGGCGTGTCGCGCAAGCGGTACCTCAGCGCGCTGACCAGCACACCAACCGACGAACGGCTGGCCGCGACCCTCGCGGCCAATCTCGCCGCCCTTGCGCGCGGCGCCGCCATTTTCGCGTCCATGACATCGCGGAACATGTCGCGGCCTTCGAAGTCTGGGCCGAAGTTGCCCAGTCTGAACTCAACAAGTCTGAGATCACCGAAGTCCGACCTTCTGCCTTGGCGGCGCGTCGGTCTGGGGCTGGGCGCCGATCTCGGCGACCCCGCCGCCAATCTGCGCCGCGCCGTTGCGTTGTTGCGCGAGGCGGGGCTGGAAATCGAGGCGGTTTCCTCGCTTTACCGCACAAAGCCTTGGCGCGTGACCGACCAGCCATTTCGTCGACGCCTGCGCCCTTGCGCGCAGCGCGCTCGAACCGTGGGCGCTGCTCGATCTCGTTCAGCGACGGAGCGGCGATCGGCCGCCGCCCGACCCGCGTTGGGCCCGCGTCCCATCGACATCGATCTGTTGTTCATCGAGGATATGCGCTGGCGCGACCGCCGCCTGACCCTGCCGCATGAGGGCCTGATGCAGCGCGCCTTCGTGCTGCTGCCTTTGGCGGAAATCGCGCCGGATGTGGTCGTTGACGGCGCGCGTCTCACCGAGGCGGCCGGAGTTGTCGATCGAAGCGGCGTCGTCCGATGGGCCCATTTTGAAGTTGCGACAGCATTAACCTTAAACTTGACCTTGCGCCACGAACATGACGCCAAGGACACTCGTTTAATTATATCATCACATTATGCTGCGTATCTTAGGTAAGGCAGGCGCGAAACAGGTTTAACTTCGCTTTTGTCGATCATCATTTCGGCAGGTGTCGAGGCAAAACACCTCTGAAGATGTGCCAGTACTAATGGGCCAGGTTTTGTTATGACGCTGATCGTGATTGTTGATGACCGGGCCACCAACCGGACGATTTACACCAAGCTCGCCCTGACGATCGATGAAGGGGTCACTGTCCGCGCCTTCGCCGACGCGGCCGAGGCGTTGAAATGGCTGGGGCGCAACCGGCCGGACCTCATCGTCACCGATTACGATATGCCGCAGATGGACGGCGAGGAATTCATCTCGCGCTTTCGCGGGTTGCCGCATTCGGCCGGCGTGCCGATCATGATGATCACCGTTTGCGATAAGCGCAAATTGCGCTTGCGGGCGCTGGAAAGCGGCGCAACGGATTTCCTCAACACGCCGATCGACCATTGCGAATTCCTGACCCGGGCGCGCAATCTGCTCAAATTGAGCCGGGACGCCGAGTCTCAGGGCGGAAGGGGCAAGCGCGGCGATTTTCGGCGCCGAAGCGCACAGCGCGTTGTCGGAGGAGGCGCGACAACTGCTGGCGGGATGCGGCGAGGCAGGCGACTATGCCCTGCACGTTGTCACGCTGGAAGGCTCGGGCGACGCCTCCGGTTGCACCGCGTCCAGTCTTGCCGCGTCGCTGCAGCGGCAACTGCGCGGCGGCGACCGTCTGGCCCACCTCGACCATAGGCGCTTCGTCATCCTGCAAAAAAATGTCCTTGGCCCCGCTGACGCCTTAGCCTGCGCCCGCCGTCTTGCCGGCCTCGGCGCGATTCACGTGAGAACGGCGCTGCCGCAAGACAGGGGCGGCGATGCGGACCAGCGCGCCGCCGCCTGTCTGCGCGAAGCCACTGAAGCGCCCCAGCGCGGCGATGCGCGGGGCGTCGCCGAAACGTCAATCGATTGGCGTTTTCTTCCGCGCGTAAATCTGCGCACCGGCGACATTTTGGGGGCGCAGATCATGGCGGATGGGTTTCCAGCCAAGGTCGGCGATCCGCAAGCCTTGCAAGCGGCTCTTGCGGCCATCGCGTCGTTACGCTGCGTTTCGCGGAACCCGGCGCGCTTCAGCCTGAAGCTCGGCCTGGCGGGCTCCGGCGCAGCCTCCGCCTTGGCGCTCCGGCTTGCGCCGCTTCTGTCGAAGGCGCGCATTTCGCCCGCCCGCCTCAATCTGCAAATCTGCGCGCGCGAGGCGCTGGTCGATCCGATGCGCGCGGAAGCGGAGGCGCATGCGCTGAAAACGCTGGGAACCGGGTTGATCCTCGATCTCGGGGCGCTCGATCCAGACGATCTGCGCGCGGGCGGCCAATGGGTGGCCTTGCTCGGGGCTTTCACCGACACATGGTGCGACGCGGTCCAGTTTCGCGCTTCAGGGGGGCGCGCCCTCGCGGTGGCGCGGCGCCTTCGTTCGCTCCTGGTCGGTCGCGCCCGCCGCTGCTCGCCGATGGCGTCACCCTTGCGGAATCGCTGGAACCTTTGCTGAGGGCCGGCGCCAGTCAGGCGCAAGGCCCCTGTTTCGGCGCGCCTTTCTCGGCCCGCGATCTCAGGGCGCTGTTTCTGGCCCGCGACCGCGCCCAGGGCGCCGCCGTCCAGGAGCCGGAAAAACAAGGCCTCGCGGCAATGCGCGCATGACCAGACACGCGCAGGAGCGCCACCTTGCCGGCGCGCGAGGCATGGATTGCTTCGCTTCGCTCGCAATGACGGCCAGGCTAACGCGATTCTGGAGCGGTTTGCGCCGTCGCCGCCAATCGGGCGAACAGGCGACGATGAATAATCGTTTTTTGCTGGCGGTCACGGTGCTCGCCGTCGCTTTGGTTCAGGCGCATTCAGGCGCCAAGGTGGCGCAGGATTTCCTTCGCGCCGGTCTGCCTTGGCTGGGGGCCTATCTGGCTGCGGGCTTTGTTCTTCAGGCGCATCTATTGTGGCGTCCCGCGCGCAGCCATCTCCGCCGCGCGGGAGCGATTTTCTGCGACACGGCGATCATCACCTTCGGCCTGTGGCAGGGCGGTTCGGCCGCGGGTTATCTCTTCCCTCTCTATTTCTGGCTGATCCTCGGCAATGGAATTCGTTTCGGCGCCACAGCCATGGGCGCGGCGGTGGCCAGTTCGACGCTCGGTTTCGCCGCGGTCTGCCTGTTCTCGCCGGTATGGCGCGAAGACCCGGCGCTTTCGATCGGACTGGCGCTGTCGATCGTCATCATTCCCATCTATGGCGCTCTGCTGCTGCGACGCGCCGCTCTGGCGCGCGCCGAGGCCGAGCGCGCCAACCACGCCAAGACCTTGCTGCTGGCCAGCGTCAGCCATGAGTTGCGCACGCCGCTGACGGCGATTGTCGGGCTCGGCGCGCTGTTGCAAAAGACCTCGCTCGACGACGAGCAGCGCGAGATGGTGCAGACCATGGAGGGCGCCGGCGGTCTGCTGATGCGCCATATCGAGGCCTTGCTGAGCGTTTCGCGCCATGAAATGGAGCGACGGCAAAAACCGCCGGAACGCATCGACCTGTTGGCGCTGCTGGCCCCGTTGCGCGCTCTGCTGGCGGTCGAGGCCGACAAGAAAGGGGTGCGTCTTGGCCTCAGCATCGAGGCGGAAACGCCGCGCCATGTCCGGGCGGAGCCCGGCCTCCTGCTCGACCTCCTGCAAAATCTCGGCGGCAACGCCGTCAAGTTCACCGCCGCCGGAGCCGTGGCCATTCACGTCAAATGCCTTTCGCGCGGCGCGGACAGCCTCGAACTGCGAGTCGAGGTTCATGACACCGGCATTGGCGTCGAGAAGGCGGCGCAGGAGCGCATCTTCGACAGTTTTGTTCAGGCCAATCCCGAGATATCGCGGCGGTTTGGCGGCAGCGGCCTCGGATTGGCGATCGCGCGACGCCGACTGGAAGCCTGCGGCGGCCGCATCGGGGTGATCAGCGACGTCGGCAAGGGCGCGGTGTTCTGGTTTGAATTGACGGTCGGGGCAGACGACTATTTGTCGAGCCCAGCGAAGGCGTCGCGCGGAAACGAAAAGCCGCCAAGCCTGTCAGATTTCGACGGCCTGATCGAGGCGCCACAGATTGCCGAGCCGCTTTGCTTGAGTGCGTCGGCGCCCGTAAACGCCTTGGCGCTGGCGCGGCGTTTCGCCTTCGCGGCGCTGGCGCGCGACGGCGATCCCGACAGTTTTTTCCGCGCGAGAGTCATGGCCGCCGAGTTGAAGGATTTGTCCGCCGCCGGCTTGGCGGAGGCGCCAGCGCAGCCTGTTTCCGCCCACAAAATCCTGCTGGCGGAGGATAATGGCGTCAACCGCATGGTTCTCGACAAGATCCTTACCCGCGCGGGGCACAAAACCACGTTGGTTTCAGATGGCGAGGCGGCGCTCAAGGCCATGCTCAGCGAGAGTTTCGATTTGATCCTGCTGGACGTCAACATGCCGGAGATCAGCGGCGTGGAGGCGGCCCGGCTCTATCAATTCGCCCGACCCTCCGCCGTCAGGGCGCCCATTGTCGCCTTGACCGCCGACGCCAGCCCCGAATGCCGCGCGCAATGCGCTGGCGCCGGAATGGTCGCCTGCCTGACCAAGCCGATCAAACCGGACGAGTTGCTGGCGGCGGTCGCGGACGCCGTGCGACAGGCGGAAAATGCGCGCCAGCCAGCGCCGCCGAGGCAGGCTGACGCCGAAAACGCCAATGGCGTGCTCAATCCGGAGGCGCTGAAAACTCTGGTGTCGCTGGGTGGCGAAAGTTTTCTGCGCGATCTGATCCTCGAATTCGTCAATGACGGCGGCCAGATCGTCGAGCGCATGATCGTCGCCGTGGCCAATGGCGATCAGGCCGCCTTCCAGCATGAAGCGCATGCCCTGAGCAGCAGCGCCGGCAATCTGGGCGCCGCCGAACTGGCCCGCCTGTGCCGCTCCTGGAGCGACCTCGGCCCAAACGAGATCGCGCTCCATGGCGACGACTATCTTGGCGAGTTGCGCCGGGAGTGGTCTTTGGCCGCACTGGCTTTGGGCAATATCCTTGCCCGGCGCGCCACTGGCGTCTCGCGCAAGCGCAAAGCCGCTCCGCCAAGCCGCGACGCTGCGGCGTAAGGATATGAACCGCCGAACGGCTTGACCCGGGAACGCCGACACGGGATAGCTTGCCGGATGATGGGCGCCTCTTCGCGCCAGTTGGCGAGTGATGACCCGCCCAAACCCTTTCAGCCAGCAGGCGCAATAGTGACAGGCAGCTTGAACTCTCTGCAAAATCTCGGATGGTCTGAATTTTTCGAGGATCAGCGCCAGCCTGACGATTTTGCCTTCGAGCCTTGCCGCATCGCCTCGGTCCACCGCAGCCGCCTGACAGCGATGTCTCCTGCCGGCCTGATCAAACTGACCCTCCCCGTCCACGCCAAAACCGGCGATTTTGCCGTTGGCGACTGGGTCCTTGTCGATCATCAAACGCATTTGCTGAGCCGTCGATTGGATCGCAAGTCCGTGATGTCGCGGCATCCGGAAGGGGCGAAGACCCCGCAGCTTTTCGCCGCCAATGTCGATACGCTGTTCATCGTCACGTCCTGCAACGCGGATTTTAATCCGGCCCGGCTGGAGCGTTATCTGGCGTTGGCAAATCAGGCGGCGACCAATCCCGTGATCCTGCTGACCAAGGTCGACGCCACCGATGATGCGGAGGCCTATCGACAAAAGGCCGCAGCCCTGCAACGCGACCTGGCGGTCGTCACTTTGGCGCCTTATTCCCTCGACGCCGCGACGGCGCTGGCTCCCTGGTGCGGGGTGGGGCAGACAGTGGCGTTGGTGGGCTCGTCCGGCGTTGGCAAATCGACGCTGGTCAATAGGCTTGCGGGGACGGAGGCGCTGCCCCAGCGCACCGCGGAAGTCCGCGAGAACGATGCGAAAGGACGCCACACCACGACCTCGCGCTCGATTTCACGCCATTGCGGGCGGCGGCTGGGTGATCGACACGCCGGGAATGCGTTCGCTCCATATCAGCAATGCGGCGCAGGGCGTCAGCACCCTGTTCGCGGAAATCACCGAGCTTGCCCCGCTGTGCAGGTTCCGCGATTGCACTCACGCCCATGAACCCGGCTGCGCTGTTCAGGCCGCCGTAGATGCCGGAACATTGGAGCCGGAGCGGCTGGTTCGATGGCGCAAACTCATGGATGAAAATAGCCATAGCGCGCCGAACAAAACGGTCCCGCACCGTGGCGGCGCCGTGGCCGCTCGCGGCATGAAGCGCCGAACCTAGCGAGCTTTCTCGCCTGTATTGACCTGGCCCCGTCATTGCGAGCGAAGCGAAGCAATCCATGGCTTAGGGTTGTGGCCAGGGTGGATTGCTTCGCTTCGCTCGCAATGACGACCCTGGGCGAAGACTGCTTTAGCGCACGAGTGCGCCGCCCTGCGGAAGCCCGTGAGTAGATTCCGATGCTGGCGGCTCCGGCGCTCTGGCCTCATAGCATCATGCTTGCCTTTGATTCGCATTGGAACAAGCGAGACGACGATGATCACTGAAATCCAAACCTCTGGAAGGCGCCGATGACAGCGCTCAGGGTGCTCGTGGTCGAGGATGACGCCCTGATGGGCGATCTGCTTGCGGAAATGCTTGAAGAGATGGGCCATTCCGTTTGTGCGGTCGCCCTCACCGAAGCCGATGCGGTCAAAGCGGCGGCCCGCGACAAGCCGGATCTGATGTTGGTTGACGTGGCTCTGGGAAAAGGGAGCGGCATTGTGGCCATGGACGAAATCCTGCGCACCGGGTTTGTTCTGCATTTTTTCATGAGCGGCAATGTCGCCAAGGTCCGGGCCCAGAGGCCGGATGCGGTTGTCCTCGAAAAGCCGTTTCAGGAAAAGCAGCTCAAATGCGCCATTGAGCAGGCGCTCGCAACGGCTGACGCGCAGCGCATTGCCTATTCCAGCGAGGCGCATCCGTGACCAGGCAGACAACGATTAACCCGTCGGAAGAGGTTGTGCTGGAGGCCGGCGCCTTGCAGCGCGCGATTTTCAACAGCGCCAATTTCTCCAGCATCGCCACCGACGCCAAGGGCGTCATCCAGATTTTCAATGTCGGCGCCGAGCGCATGCTTGGCTACACAGCCGCCGAAGTGGTGAATATCATCACGCCGGCCGATATTTCCGATCCCAAGGAAATCATCACCCGGGCCAAGACATTGAGCTCCGAGCTGGGAACGCCGATCACGCCGGGATTCGAGGCGTTGATCTTCAAGGCCTCGCGCGGCATCGAGGACATCTACGAGCTGACCTATATCCGCAAGGACGGCAGCCGTTTTCCGGCGGTGGTTTCCGTCACCGCCTTGCGCGACATGCAAGACGCGATCATTGGCTATTTGCTGATCGGCACGGATAATACCGCGCGCAAGCGGGTCGAGGCCGAACAAGCCAAGCTCGACCAGCGCCTGCGCGACCAGCAATTCTACACGCGCTCGCTGATTGAATCGAGCATCGACCCGATCATCACCACCGACCCGGCCGGCTTCATCACCGACGTCAACAAGCAGATGGAAGCCCTCACCGGATCGACGCGCGACGAACTGATCGGTTCGCCGTTCAAGAGCCATTTCACGGATCCGGATCGCGCCGATGCGGGGATCAAGCTCGTCCTGAGAGACAAGAAAGTCACGGATTTCGAATTGACCGCCGTCAACCGCGACGGAAAGAAGACGGTCGTGTCCTATAATGCGACCACGATTTACGACCGCCAGCGCAAGCTCCAGGGTGTCTTCGCCGCCGCGCGTGACATTACCGAGCGCAAGCTGGTCGAGGCGGAGTTGCATCAGGCGAGGGCGGCCGCCGAAAGCGCGAGCCAGACCAAGTCGGATTTTCTGGCAAGCATGAGCCATGAAATCCGCACGCCGATCAATTCGATCATTGGCGTCGCCGCCTTGCTCTCGAAAACAGCGCTGGATGCGGAACAACGCAAATATGTCGATATCTTCAGCCGCGCCGGTGAAAACCTGCTGCTGCTCATCAACGACATTCTCGATCTGTCGAAAGTGGAGGCGTCACAGCTTGATCTGGAAAAGACCGAGTTCTCGGTGATCGAGTTGGTGGAAAAGACCATTGAGATGCTGTCGGTTCGGGCCGAACAAAAGGGTCTTGCCCTGATCTACCAGATCAGTTCGAGCACGCCAGTGAATCTCGTCGGCGACCCGACCCGATTGCAGCAAGTTCTGCTCAATTTGCTGGGCAACGCCATTAAATTCACTGAAAAAGGCGAAGTCTCCCTTTACGTTTCGCCGGACGGCGACTTTTCCGCGCCAGGGACCCTGCGATTTGAAATTTCGGACACCGGCATTGGCATTCCCCCTGAAAAGCTGAGCCATGTGTTTGAGCGTTTCACCCAGGCGGATTCGTCCACAACGCGCCGGTATGGCGGGACGGGACTGGGTTTGACGATCTCGCGGCGCCTTGTGGAGCTGATGGGAGGACGCATCTGGGTCGAGAGCACGCCGGGCAAGGGCAGCATATTCTCCTTCGCCGCGCCGCTTGAAATCGGGACGGGCTCCAAGGGCAAAGTCGCGGCGCATCTGGACGCTGGCGCCAGCGCGCCGCTGCGCGCGCTGAATATTCTGCTGGTCGAAGATTATCCCGACAATCGCACGATCACCATCGCTTACCTCGCCCACACGCCCTACCGGGTCGAAATTGCCGAAAACGGGGCCATCGCCTTTGAAAAATTCATCGCCGGAGATTTTGATCTGGTTTTGATGGACCGGCAGATGCCGGTCATGGATGGCCTGACGGCAACGCGGGCGATCCGCGCATGGGAAAGCGACAATGGCCGCAAACCCACGCCGATCATCGCCCTGACCGCAGCCGCACTCAAAGGCGACCGGGAAAAATGCGTGGGGGCGGGTTGTACGGCCTACCTGACCAAGCCGATCAAGCAGGAAGTATTGCTGCAAGCCATCAGCGACTTCTCCCGAATGGCAACGCCAGTCTCCGAACCGCCCCCCTGCCGCGCAACCCGACACGCCGAGCGCAACGCCCTGTTCCTGAACAACCGGAGAGGCGACGTGGTCACGATGAGCGACGCGCTGGATCGGAGCGATTTCGTTGCGGTGTCTTTGCTGTCGCATGGCATGCGGGGCGCGGGCGGAATGTTCGGCTTTCCGGCGATCTCGGAGATCGGCGCCGGGCTGGAGTCATCGGCCGATCACTCGGATATGAAGGCGTCGCGCAGGTGGGTTGACGAATTGTCCCGCTGTCTGGATCGCGCCGGGATGACCGCCGCGTAGAGCACTTCCCGTCATTGCGAGCGAAGCGAAGCAATCCACCCTGGCCACAACCGCAAGCCATGGATTGCTTCGCTTCGCTCGCAATGACGACCCTGGCTCAGGTCAGGCGAAAGACCGCGCCTTCGCTGAGTACATTCCGAACCTATACCTTAGGGCGCTCCGCCTCCATCGTCGCCAGACCATCGGCCATCAGCCTGCGCTCAGCGGGCCCGGCGCTGGCTGTAAAAATCTCTGCCCGTAAATGGAGTTTTCAATATGACTGTTTTCAAAATCGGCGGCGCCCTGCTTCTGGCTGCGCTTCTTCCGACGTCCGCTTTCGCTGAAGGAAGAGTTGGCGCGCTGGAATGCTATCTTTCCGGCAACGGGCCCAGCATACTCGTGGAAAATCAGTCCGTAGATTGCGCCTTCGCCAGCGATCAGGGCGGTCGGCCGGCGCATTACACCGGAACGCTCACCAAGATCGGCGCCAATATCAGCGTGAACGGACACAGCGAGCTTCTATGGGGCGTGGTCGCGGCGACCAGCAAGATCGGACCCGGCGCGCTGGCTGGCGATTATATGGGACCTGCAGCTTCGGCGAAGGTCGGCCTCGGGGCTGGCGCGGCAGCTCTTGTCGGCGGATCGAACCAGACATTCTCACTGCAACCGCTCAATGTCGAGGGCGGCGTGGGTCTTGGCTTCACCGCTGGCGTGGAAAACCTGACCCTGGTCTATGTCCCGGACCATCGGGCGCCAAAAATGCGCCATCGTCATTTCCGCGCCGCACGCAACGGCTGACAGGCCGGTTAAATGCAGAGCCGGCGGGTGAGATCCCGCCGGCCTTGTTGCGTCAGTTCTTGGTCTTCGCCCAGCTGGCGGCCATGGCGTCGTAGTCCTTGTTGAATTCGACCTTCGCGTCTGCCCATTCGGCGGCGCTGGCGGTTTCAAGTCTGGCCGTCGCATCCTTGGTTTTGGCCCAGGCTTTATTCAGGTCTTCCGCCGCTTCCGTTCGCTTCGGCTGCGACTCCGTCTTGGCCTTCTCGGCATAGGCGTCGAGCTTGATGCGCCAGTCGCTCAATTGGGCCTTGGCCTTTTCGATGGTCGCGTTGTGGTCTGCGGCGGGCGTGGCGGCCTCCACCGGCTGCGCCTGGGCGGCGGGATCGGCCGAGGCCGGGGCGACGCCAGCCAACATGAGGGGCGCGATAATGAAGATGTGCAGGAGCGATTTCATTTTGATTTCCTAAAAGGAGAGCGCAGCACGCGCCGCGCTTCAGGCCACGAAGTTAAGCGCGGGGCAGGGTGGCCAACAGGGACGGAATTTACTCACGCCGCGGCGCGCGAAAACGCCGCGACATTTACTCACAGTCAGTTCTGTAGAAATCGAACTCGCGCCTCGCACCCTGTGGTATAATCGAATACCCTGAATGCGCAGGCGAACTTCACAGAAGGTTTTCGCATGCGAAAGATCGCGCCGCCTGTCGGCGAAAAATCCTTTACCGCCCTTGCCGGCCTGCCGGGACCGGCAGCCTTTCCCGTTGTGGCGATCGGCGCCTCCGCCGGAGGGCTCGACGCCTGCCGCACATTTCTAAGCGGGCTGCCCGCCCATTCGGGCATGGCCTTCATTCTGGTCCAGCATCTCGATCCGACCCACGCCAGCATGCTGGTGGAGCTTCTGGCCGGACAGACGCCGCTCAAGGTCTGCGAGGCGGTCGATGGCGCTCGATCGAGCCCGAGCATCTTTATGTCATTCCACCCGGCGTTTCCCTTTCCGTCTCCGGCGGCGCGTTAAAACTGTCGCAGCCCGAGGCGCGGCACGGCGCGCGGTTGCCGTTCGATTTCCTGCTGCTGTCGCTGGCGGAGGAATATTGCCGAACGCGCGGTCTGCGTCATTCTCTCCGGCACTGGCGCGGACGGCAGTCGCGGGCTGAAGGCGGTGAAGGAGAGGGGCGGTTTGGTGCTCGCGCAGGACCCGGACGAGGCCGGCTTTGACGGCATGCCGCGCAGCGCCATCGAAACCGGCGCGGTGGATCAGGTGGCGCCGGCGGCGAAATTGCCCGAGGCCATTCTCGCCTTTTTCGGGAGCACAAGACGGAGTGAGACGCGGACGGATCAAGCGGAGGACTGGCTGGCGCCGATCGTCGATTTGCTCCGTGTGAAGACCGAGCATGATTTTCGCCTTTACAAGCCCGGCACGCTGCGCCGCCGGATCGAACGGCGCATGGCGCTCGCCGACTGCGATGGGACGACGTATCTGCAAATGCTGCACGACGATCCCAAGGAACTCGATCTTCTCGCCAAGGACCTGCTCATCAACGTCACCTGTTTCTTTCGCGACCCGAAAGTGTTCGACTTCCTTGCGGAAAAAGTCCTGCCCGGCCTGATCCTCGCTCATCCGGCGGACCAGCCCTTGCGTATCTGGATCGCCGGATGCAGCACCGGCGAGGAAACCTATTCGGTGGCCATGCTGTTTCGCGAGGCGATGGACGCGAGCGGCAAGGCGATCAAGTTGCAGGTTCTCGCCTCCGATATCGATGGCGACGCCGTGGCGCAGGCCCGCGAAGGCGTCTATCCGCCATCCATCGAAGCCGAAGTGTCACCGGAGAGGCTGGCGCGTTTCTTCTTCAAGGAGGAACGCGGATACCGGGTCGCGGCGGACTTGCGCGAAAATGTCGTTTTCACCGTGCAGGACCTGCTCGCCGACCCGCCGTTCTCCCGGCTGGATTTCGTATCCTGCCGCAATCTGCTGATCTATCTTGGGCAGGAAGCGCAGGCGAAGGTGATCGATATCTTCCATTTCGCCCTGCGCGAGGGCGGAATCCTGCTGCTCGGAGGCGCCGAGACGGTCGGGGAGACCCATGGCCGTTTCGCGGCGGTTTCCAAGACCGAACGCATCTTCCGGCACATGGCGCGCGGCCGTCCCGGCGATTTTGGCTTTCTCGGCGCCGACAGCGTGCGCGCCACCACGCGCCAGGCGCAGGGGTCATCCTCGCGGCGGAAAAGTCTCGCCGATCTCTGCCAGCGCCTGTTGCTGGAAAGTTTCGCCCCCGCCGCGGTGTTGATCAATCGCAACCATGAATGCCTGTATTCGACGGGGCCGACCGATCTTTACCTGTCGGTCGCGCCGGGACAGCCGACGCATGATCTGGTGGCCATGGCCCGCAAGGGCCTTGGCCTCAGGCTCCGGTCGGCGATCCAGCGCGCCTTCGAGGACAAGACGCCGACATCCGTCAGCGTCAGTCGGCTGGACCATGAGGAACGGCCGCCCTGTCGCATTTCCGTGCGGCCGGTCGTCAGCGACGGCGAGGAACTGGCTCTGGTCTGTTTCACCGAAGAAGCGAGGCCGCAGCGAAAGATAGGTCACGCAGTCGCGCCGGACGACGTTTCGCAGGTCGCGGAACTTGAACGAGAACTGGAGGCGACGCGGAGCGAATTGCAGGGCGCCCTGCGCGATCTGGACATCGCGGGCGAGGAGCACAAGGCGATCAACGAGGAAGCCTTGTCGGTGAACGAGGAGTTCCAGTCGGCCAACGAGGAATTGCTCACCTCGAAGGAGGAGTTGCAATCGCTCAACGAAGAGCTGACGGCGCTCAACAACCAGCTTCAGGAGACGCTCGACCGGCAGCGCACCACCTCCGACGATTTGCAGAATGTGCTCTACAGCACCGATGTCGCGACGATCTTTCTCGACGACAAGCTCGATATCCGCTTTTTCACCCCCGCGACCCGCGCCCTGTTCAAGGTCATCGCCACCGATATCGGCCGCCCTCTCGCGGATCTCGCCGCGCGCGGCGCCGATGAAGCGCTGCTGTCGGATGCGCGCATGGTGCTGGCCAAGCATTTGCCAGTCGAGCGCGAGATCGAGACGCCGGACAACCACTGGTTCATGCGGCGCATCCTGCCCTATCGGACGCAGGCCGACGGAGTCGAGGGCGTGGTCATCACTTTCGTCGACACAACCGAGCGCAAAAGCGTCAGTGACGCGCTGGAGGCCGCAAAACTCCGCGCCGAAGTCGCCGACAAGGCCAAGTCGCGCTTCCTCGCCGCCGCCAGCCACGACCTGCGCCAGCCGCTGCAAACTCTGGCGCTGCTGCAGGGGCTGCTGGATCGGTCGGTGTCCGGCGACAAGGAGCGCAAATACGTCGCGCGCATCGGCGAAACCCTGACGGCGATGACCGGCATGCTCAATGCGTTGCTCGACATCAACCAGATCGAGGCCGGCGCGGTGCGCGCGGAAATGGCGCCTTCCCGGTGCAGGGCCTGCTGACGAAATTGCGCGACGAATTCGCTTATCACGCGCAGGCGCAAAAATCTCGACGTGCGCATGGTCGGATGCGGCCTGTCGATCTGGAGCGATCCGCGCCTGCTCGAACAGATGCTGCGCAATCTCTTGAGCAATGCGCTGAAATACACTGGCGAAGGCAAGGTGCTGCTCGGGTGTCGCCGCCACGGGCAAACCTTAAGCATAGAGGTCTGGGACACCGGCATCGGCATCCCCAAGTCCGAGATCCACGCGATTTTCGAGGAATATCATCAGGTCGGCAATGAGGCCCGCGAGCGCCCGGGGGCTCGGCCTCGGCCTGTCGATCGTCCGGCGCCTGGGCAACCTGCTCGGCCATCGCGTGCGTGCGCGCTCGCATCAAGGCAATGGTTCGATGTTTTCCATCGAGGTGACGCTGGCGCCGGACGCGCCGCCGGCCAAGGCTGCGGTCGCGGGGCGCGGGCGCAGCGCCGAGCTTGAAGAAAAAGCGGCGCGCAAGGGCGCGATCCTGATCGTCGACGACGATCCGGAAGTGCGGGAGCTTCTGACGTTTTTCCTCAAGCAGGACGGCCATCGCACCGCCTGCGCCTATGACGGCGCCGAGGCGATGCAACTGATTGAAAGCGAGGATTTCCCCCCCGACCTCATTCTCGCGGATTTCAACCTGCCGAATGGAATGAACGGCGTCGAAGTCATCGTCGCCATCAGGGAGAAGCTGCATCGCCCTGTCACGGCGATGGTCCTGACCGGCGACATCTCGACCGAAACCTTGCGGGCCATCGCCAAGGCCGATTGCACGCTGCTCAACAAGCCGGTGAAGCCGGAGGAGTTGGCGCTGGCGGTGCGGCGGGCGCTCGCGCCGGGCGCCGAGGGCGACGGCGCGCGA
>CAWFBN010000161.1:0-9559 GCA_963813955.1 uncultured Alphaproteobacteria bacterium
TCAGTTGTCGAAAACCCAAGCCAAAACCATCGCGCCGCCGACCGTCTATCGGGCGCTGGAGTTTCTGGTCGAGCATGGCTTCGTGTTCAGGATCGCCAGCGCCAATGCTTTCGCGCCCTGCGACCATCTTGGCCATCACCATCACGGACTGCTGTTGATTTGCAACCGCTGCGGTCGCGCCGATGAGATCGAAAGCCCGAAAGTCGATGCGTTGTTGGCCGAAACCGCCGCTCGCGTTGGGTTTCGGCCGCAGCATCAGATGGTCGAGATCGAGGGACTCTGCGGCGCCTGCGGGGAAGCCGCCACCCCGCCGCCCGTCTCGACAGTAATTTTATAACAGGGACCCGTCGCAGAGCTGAGGACCGTGGAAAACCTCGCGCCCACGCGCGACGTTTTTAATTGCGACGGCGTTTCGTCTTGCGCGCTAGCGGCTCAGGCGTCATTAAACTAACATAGCGCCCGCCACCGGAATCGACCGCAGATGAACGAACTCACTCTTCACACCCTCGCCACCCACACTCCCAAACGGAAAAAGCCGCCGAGGAGCGCGAGGCGCAGATCGTTCGCCTGCGCGACGCCGTGTTGGAAAAGCTGACCTATTCGGTTGGCAAGGACCGCAATGCCGCCAGCGACCGGGACTGGTTCGTCGCCGTGGCGCTGGCCGCGCGCGACCAAATCGTCAATGACTGGATGGTGTCGGTGCGCGGCAATTACCGCGAAAATCGCCGCCGGGTCTATTATCTGTCGCTGGAATTCCTGATCGGCCGTCTGCTGATCGACGCCCTGACCAATCTCCAGCTGGTCGAACCCATGCGCGCGGCGCTGGCCAGCCTCGACATCGATCTCGACAAATTGCGCAATGTCGAACCTGACGCGGCGCTGGGCAATGGCGGCCTTGGCCGTCTCGCCGCCTGTTTCATGGAAAGCATGGCGACGCTGTCGATCGCCGCCCACGGCTATGGCATCCGCTATGACAACGGCCTGTTCCGCCAGACCATCAATGACGGCTGGCAGCATGAATATCCCGAAAACTGGCTGGATTACGGCAACCCCTGGGAGTTTCCGCGCCCCGAAGTCAATTACGCCATCGGCTTCGGCGGCGTCGTCAACAGCGCGCCGCGCCCGAATGGCATGCCGGCGCAGGTCTGGATTCCCACGGAAATCGTGCAGGCGGTGGCCTATGACACGCCGGTGGTCGGCTGGCGCGGCGTCCACGTCAACACCTTGCGTCTGTGGTCGGCCCGCGCTCCCGATCCGCTGCGCCTCGACGTGTTCAACGAGGGCGATTACGTCGGCGCCCTGGGCGATCAGTGCGCGCCGAAGTCCATCTCCAAGGTGCTTTATCCGAGCGATTCCACGCCGGCTGGCCAGGAATTGCGGTTGCGGCAGGAATATTTCTTCGCCTCCGCCTCCTTGCAGGATCTGGTCGGCCGCCATCTGGCAGTACGGCGATATCGAAACCCTCGCCGACAAGCGGCGATCCAGCTCAACGACACCCATCCGGCGATTGGCGTGGCCGAACTGATGCGCCTGCTGGTGGACGTGCACGGGCTCGCATGGGACCGCGCCTGGGAAATCACCCTGGCGACCTTCTCCTACACCAACCACACCTTGCTGCCCGAGGCGCTGGAGACCTGGCCGGCGCCCTTGATGGAGCGTCTGCTGCCGCGCCACATGCAGATCATCTATCTCATCAACGCCAGGCATCTCGACAAATTGCGGGCCGACGGGCATGGAGGACGCCGGAAAACTGTCGTCGCCTGTCGCTGATCGACGAGCATAACGGGCGCCGCGTGCGCATGGGCCATCTGGCCTTCCTCGGTTCGCACAAGGTCAATGGCGTGTCGGCCTTGCATACCGAACTGGTCAAGGAGACGGTGTTCCGCGACCTGCAACGAGATCTTCCCCGGCCGCATCGTCAACAAGACCAATGGCGTCACCTTTCGCCGCTGGCTGTTCGAGGCCAATCCGAGCTTGACGCGCCTGCTGGTCGAGACCATCGGCAAATCGGTGCTCGACGATCCCATGGCGCTGCAGTCGCTCGAACCTTTCGCCACGATCTCGATTTCCAGGCGCGTTACGCCGCCGCCCGGCAGGCCAACAAGGAAGCGCTCGCCAAGGTCATCGCCGACCGGCTGCTGATCAAGGTCGATCCCGACCGCCCTGTTCGACGTGCAAATCAAGCGCATCCACGAATACAAGCGGCAATTGCTCAACATTCTGGAGACCATCGCGCTTTACAACGAAATCCGCGCCCAACCCATGCGCGACTTTGTGCCGCGGGTGAAAATATTCGCCGGCAAGGCCGCGGCGAGCTATCATAGCGCCAAGCTGATCATCAAGCTCGCCAATGACGTGGCGCGCGTGGTCAACAACGATCCGACGGTGCGCGATTTGCTGAAGGTCGTGTTCCTGCCCAATTACAATGTCAGCCTGGCGGAATCGATCATTCCGGCCGCCGATCTGTCGGAGCAGATTTCGACGGCGGGCATGGAGGCGTCGGGCACCGGGAACATGAAAATGGCGCTCAATGGCGCGTTGACGATCGGCACGCTCGACGGCGCCAATGTCGAGATCAAGGAAAAGGTCGGCGACGACAATATCTTCATCTTCGGCCTCACGGCGGAGGAAGTCGCGGTGCGCCGGTCGCACGGCATCGACGCGCGCGAAACCATCGCCGCATCGCCGGTGCTGCGCGAAGTGCTGCAATCCATCGCCGACGGCGCCTTCTCGCCCGACGACCGCGACCGCTATGCGTCGCTCGTCGACATCTTGACCTATCACGACCATTTCCTGGTGACGGCCGATTTCGACGCCTATGTCGCCGCGCAGGCTGCGGTGTCGCGGCGCTGGCGCGACCGCAAGTCGTGGTGGCGCTCGGCCATTCTGAACACGGCGCGCACCGGCTGGTTTTCGTCGGACCGCACCATCGCCGAATATGCCGAAGACATTTGGAAGGTTCCGGTTCGCCAGTCATGAGTCCAAAGCCAGAACGAGGTTCCGGTCCGGGATGCCGCCGCCCTCGTCGCCGGCCTTCATCCCGATCCTTTCGGCATTCTCGGTCCGCATGAGCAGGGCGGCGGCGCGATCATCCGCGCTTTCGTCCCGGGCGCGCGCAAGGTCAGCGCTCGTCTTGCCAGCGGCGAAACGGTCGCCTTGAAAGCGCGCGGCGCGCCCGGTTTTTTCGAAGGCTTTGCGCCGTTTCGCCCGCCTTTCGCCTATCGCCTGCATGCCGAAAACGACGGCGGCGCGTGGGATTGGGACGATCCCTATCGTTTCGGCCCGATCCTCGGCCCGATGGACGACTATCTGCTCGTCGAAGGCGCGCATTCCAGCTTTATGCCCGGCTCGGCGCGCATAAGATCACCCATGAGGGCGCCGAAGGCGTGCATTTTTCGGTCTGGGCGCCCAACGCCCGGCGCGTCTCGGTGGTCGGCGCCTTCAACCAGTGGGACGGCCGCCGCCATCCCCTGCGCAAGCGCATCGACTCCGGCCTGTGGGAAATCTTCATTCCCGAAATCGCCGAGGGCGAACTCTACAAATTCGAAATCCTCGGCGCCGACGGCCAGATCCTGCCGCTGAAGGCCGACCCCTTCGGCCTTGAGGCGCAACTGCGGCCCTCGACGGCCTCCGTCGTCGCCTGCGACGGCGACTTCAACTGGACCGACGCCGATTATCTCGAGCTGGCGCGCCACGGCGCGACCCGCGCCGCAGCCCGATGTCGATCTACGAAGTCCATCTCGGCTCCTGGCGCGCGGGGCGAGGACAATCGTTTCCTCACCTATGACGAATTGGCCGACAGCCTCATCCCCTATGCGCGGGATCGCGGCTTCACCCATCTCGAATTGCTGCCGATTTCCGAACATCCGCTCGACGCCTCCTGGGGCTACCAGCCGATCGGCCTGTTCGCGCCGACCTCGCGTTTCGGCGACGCCGAGGGCTTCAAGCGCTTCGTCGATCGCGCCCATCGCCGAAGACATTGGCGTCATCCTCGACTGGGTGCCGGCGCATTTCCCCACCGACGAACATGGGCTGGCCTGGTTCGACGGCGACCGCGCTCTACGAACACGCCGATCCGCGCCGGGGCTTTCATCCCGACTGGCAGACCGCGATCTATGACTTCGGCCGCCGCGAAGTCGCCAATTTCCTCGCCGTCAACGCGCTCTACTGGTTCGAGCGCTTTCATGTCGATGGCTTGCGCGTCGACGCCGTCGCCTCGATGCTCTATCTCGATTATTCGCGCAAAGCAGGCGAATGGGCGCCCAATGCCGAGGGCGGCAACCAGAATTTTGAAGCGGTGGCCTTTCTGCAAAAGGTCAATACGCTGGTCTATGAGCGCTATCCCGGCGCCTTGATGATCGCCGAGGAATCGACCTCCTGGCCGGGCGTCTCGCAACCCGTCCATGCCGGCGGCCTTGGTTTCGGCTTCAAATGGAACATGGGCTGGATGAACGACACCCTGCGCTATATGGCGCAGGACCCGATCTACCGGCGCTGGGCGCATGACCGGCTGACCTTCGGCCTGCTCTACGCCTTTTCGCGAAAACTTCATCCTGCCGATCTCCCATGACGAAGTCGTGCATGGCAAGGGTTCGATCATCGGCAAGATGCCCGGCGACGAATGGCGCAAATTCGCCAACGCCCGCGCCTATTACGCCTTCATGTGGGGCCATCCCGGCAAGAAGCTGTTGTTCATGGGCCAGGAATTCGGCCAGACCCGCGAATGGAGCGAAGCGCGCTCCCTCGACTGGCATCTGCTGCAATACCCGCCCCATGCGGGCCTGAGCCTGCTGGTGCGCGACCTCAACATTCTCTATCGCGAGACGCCCGCCTTGTATGCGCGCGATTGCGAAGCGGAAGGCTTCCAATGGCTGGCGGTCGATGACGCCGACCAGTCGGTCTTCGCCTGGCTGCGCCGCGGCGGGCCGGAAGATGCGCCGGTGGCCGTCATCGTCAATTTCACCCCGGTTCCGCGTCCCGATTACCGCATCGGCCTGCCGGCCGCCGGGCGCTGGCGCGAAATCCTCAACACCGATGCGGCGGTCTATGGCGGCGGCGGCCTCGGCAATTTCGGCGCGGTTGCAGGCTGTCGCCGAGCCCTGGGGCGGGCAGCCCGCCTCGGCGCAGGTCATGGCGCCGCCGCTGGGCGCCGTTTATTTCCTGTTCGAGCCCGAAAAAAGCTAACGATTGATATAGATTGACGCGGGGCGGCCACGCTTGGACTTAAACACGCGTAAAAAGAATTGGCACGGAGATGTCAAAATGGTTTCGTCCCATGCGCCACTGGCGCGTCAGGCTATGGCCTATGTGCTGGCGGGCGGGCGCGGCTCGCGCCTGATGGAATTGACCGACCGGCGCGCCAAGCCGGCGGTCTATTTCGGCGGCAAGACCCGCATCATCGATTTCGCGCTGTCCAATGCGCTGAATTCCGGCATCCGGCGCATCGCGGTGGCCACGCAATACAAGGCGCACAGCCTGATCCGCCATTTGCAGCGCGGCTGGACCTTCCTGCGTCCCGAACGCAACGAGAGTTTCGACATCCTTCCCGCCTCGCAGCGCGTGTCGGAGACCCAATGGTATGTCGGCACGGCCGACGCGGTCTATCAGAACGCCGATATCGTCGAGGATTACGCGCCGAAATATATCGTCATCCTCGCCGGCGATCATATCTACAAGATGGATTACGAACGCATGCTCCAGCAGCATGTCGACGAGGGCGCCGACGTCACGGTCGGCTGTCTCGAAGTCACGCCGGAGGAGGCGAGCGGCTTTGGCGTCATGGGGATCGACGAGAACAACCGCATCGTCTCCTTCCTCGAAAAGCCGAAAGACCCGCCGACCATTCCCGGCCGGCCCGACGCCTGCCTCGCGAGCATGGGCATTTACGTGTTCGAGACCAAATTCCTGTTCGATCTGCTGCGGCTCGACGCGGCAAATCCCGAATTCGAGCCATGATTTCGGCAAGGACCTCATTCCCCAAATCGTCGCCAACGGCAAAGCCTGCGCCCATTTCTTCTCGGAATCCTGCGTGCGCTCGACCAAGGAAATCCAGCCCTATTGGCGCGATGTCGGCACGGTGGACGCCTATTGGTCGGCCAATATCGACTTGACCGATATCGAACCGGAACTCGATCTGTTCGACCGCGACTGGCCGATCTGGACCTATGCCGAACTGACGGCGCCCGCCAAATTCGTGCATGACATCAACGGGAGGCGCGGCCAGGCCATTTCCTCGCTGGTTTCGGGCGGCTGCATCGTTTCCGGCGCCTCCCTGCGTCGCTCGCTCCTGTTCAGTCATGTGCGCGTAAATTCCTACGCCCAGGTCGAAAAGGCGGTGATCCTGCCCGAGGTCGATATCGGCCGTGGGGCGCGGCTGACCAATGTCGTCGTCGATCACGGCGTCCGCATTCCCGAAGGATTGGTGATCGGCGAGGACCCCGAACTCGACGCCGCCCGCTTCCGCCGCACCGAAAGTGGCATTTGCCTCGTCACCCAGCCCATGATCGATCGTCTGTTGATCATGAAACCTTTTTCCGCGCTGTCGATTGCGTCAGAGATTTATCCGCTGGTGAAAACCGGCGGCCTTGCCGATGTCGCCGGCGCCCTGCCGCAGGCGCTGCTCGCCGAAAACGTGGTCGATGCGCACGCTTTGTCCCGGCTATCGCGCCGTGCTCGCCGGCTCTGACCAAAGCGGAGACGGTGGCGAAATTCGCCGACCTGTTCGGCGGCCCCGCCCGCGTGCTGGCCGGACGCGCCGGCGCGCTCGATCTGTTCGTGCTCGACGCGCCCCATTTGTTCGACCGCGACGGCGGCCCTTATGCCGGACCCGACGGGCGCGATTTCGCCGACAACGCGTTCCGCTTCGCCGCCTTGGCCAAGGTCGGCGCCGCCTTGGGACAGGGGCTGGTTCCGGCCTTCCAGCCGCAAGTCGTGCATGCGCATGACTGGCAGGCGGGACTGACGGCCGCCTATCTGCATTTCAGCGGCCGCCCGCGTCCGGGTTCGGTGATGACCGTCCATAATCTGGCCTTTCAGGGCCAGTTCCCGGCCGAAATTTTTGGGCGCGCTCGACCTGCCGCCGCAGGCCTTTTCGGTCGAGGGCATCGAATATTACGGCGGCGTCGGCTTTCTCAAGGCCGGCCTGCAGCTCTCCGACCGCATCACCACGGTGTCGCCGACCTATGCCCAGGAAATCCAGCAGGGTTACGCCGGCATGGGCCTCGACGGTCTTTTGCGCGTCCGCGCCGGAGATGTGGCCGGAATTCTCAACGGCATTGACGTGGACGTGTGGAATCCGGAAGCCGACCCGCTGATCGCCGCGCCCTTCTCGGTCGCAAAATCGCCGCGCGATCTGGCAACAAGGCGGCGCTTCAGGCGCGGCTCGGACTGGCCCGCGAGCCGGACAAGCTGGTGTTCGGCGTGGTCAGCCGCCTGTCGTGGCAGAAGGGCCTCGATCTTTTGCTCGAATGCCTGCCGCTCCTCGACGAATGCAACGCGCAACTCGCCTTGCTCGGCTCAGGCGATCCGGCGCTGGAGGCGGCGTTCCGCGACGCGGCGCAGCATCATCGCGGCCGCATCGGCGCCCATTTCGGCTATGAGGAAAAGCTCGCCCATCTGATTCAGGCCGGCGCCGACGCGCTGGTCATTCCCTCGCGTTTCGAACCTTGCGGCCTGACCCAGCTTTGCGCCATGCGCTATGGCGCGGTGCCGGTGGTCGCGCGGGTTGGCGGCCTCGCCGACACCATCATCGACGCCAATGAAATGGCGGTGCAATCGGGCTGCGCCACCGGGCTGCAATTCGCGCCGGTCAGCGTCGACGGCCTCGCGGGCGCGCATGCGAAAAGCCGCCGCGCTGTTCGCGCACAAGACGCTGTGGCGCAAGCTTCAGACCAATGGCATGAAAACGGACGTCAGCTGGACGCATCCGGCGCGCCGCTACGCCCATATCTACCGCGAGATTGCCCCCGTCGCCGCAGAGGTTGCCGCGTGAGGCGGCGTCCTTGAAGGACATCGCGCTCTCAATCGGTTCGCCGGAGCCGCTCGGGCTGACGCTGACCGAGGGCGGCGCCAATATCGCCGTTTATTCGGAAACGGCGGAAATAATCCAACTCTGCCTGTTTGATAGTTCAGGCGCGATTGAGACGGATCGGCTGGTCTTGCCGGGACGCACGGGGCCGGTATTCCATGGTTTTGTGCCGGGGCTTGGCGCGGGCGCGCTTTACGGCTTGCGCGCTTACGGTCCGCGCCGCCCAAACGAGGGGCTTTGTTTCAACCCTGAAAAGCTGCTGATCGACCCCTATGCGCTGGCGCTCGACCGGCCGCTCCAATTGCATCGACTCGCAGTTTGGCTGGGCGCCGGGCGATAGCGCCCCCTTCATGCCGAAAGCCGTGGCGGTCAAGCCATTGCTGGCTGCCCCCGCGCGGCGCAAAATTCCCTGGCCGGACACTGTCATCTACGAATTGCATGTGCGCGGCTTCACAAAGCTTTTGCCCGGCCTGCCCGAGGAGGCGCGCGGAACTTTTGCCGGGTTGGCCCATCCCGCCGCGCTCGCCCATCTGAAAGCGCTCGGCGTGACGACGCTGGAAATCATGCCCTGCGCCGCCTGGATCGACGAGCGGCATTTGCGCGCTGCGGGCCTGACCAATTACTGGGGCTATAATCCCGTCGCCTTTCCCGCGCCCGATCCGCGTCTCGCGCCGGGCGGTTGGCGAGAGGTGCGCGAAAGCGTCGCCGCATTGCAGGCCGAAGGGCTTCGAAGTTCTGTCGACGTGGTGCTGAACCACACTGGCGAAAGCGACGCCCAAGGACCGACGCTTTCGCTGCGCGGCCTCGACAACCCGACCTATTACCGTCTCGACCCCAAAAATCCCGCCCGCTATATCGACGACGCCGGTTGCGGCAATATCCTGCGGCTCGATCATCCCGCCACCCTGCGCTATGCCATGGAGTCGCTGCGCGCCTGGGCGCAAATGGCGGCGTCGACGGTTTCCGCTTCGATCTCGCGACGACGCTGGCGCGGCGCGCCGAAGGTTTCGACCCTCATGCGCCCCTGCTTGCCGCGATTGCGCAGGACCCGCTGCTGCGCGATCTGAAATTGATCGCCGAGCCTTGGGACTTCAGAGCAAATAGTGATTGATCTCGCGTCCCTATAAAATATTACGACACGACTTTCGATATTTTGACGTGCTTAGCACCGATTTTAGAGGATCGGCAAGTCAAACGACGACGATCGCGGCATTAATGACCGACGGCAAAAGCTTTTCGATAACAGTAGTCCGCCGCATCGCTGAATTTTACCTTGTTTTTAGATGGAAAAGGTACCTGACACCATTTTCTTGAGCTTGGTAAACAAAATTTTCTTCGACTTCTCTGTTTGTTCGCAAATGAGGGGCGTGATAAGGTGGCGACGGAACGATACGCCGTATCGTTATAGAGGAGAACGGCAATGGATCGTCGAGATTTCCTGCTTTCGTCAGGCGCAGTTGCGCTTACGGCAATGACTTCATTTCCCGTAACCGGGGCGCCGCCTGATCCGCAGCTCGAGCTCTTCGAACGTGC
>CAWFBN010000162.1:0-4759 GCA_963813955.1 uncultured Alphaproteobacteria bacterium
GCACGTCATCCGGCAAGACGACCTTTTTGAACGCGCTGCTCAAAGAGGTCCCGGAGAGCGAGCGGGTGATTTCGATCGAGGACACCCGCGAACTCAACCCACCGCAGCCCAATTGGTTGTCCATGCTCGCCTCCAAAGGCGGGCAGGGAAAGGCGCAGGTGACCATTCAGGACCTGCTGGAGGCCAGTCTGCGTCTGCGGCCGGACCGGCTGTTTCTTGGGGAGATTCGCGGGGCGGAGGCCGCGACCTTTTTGCAAGCGGTCAACACCGGTCATCCAGGTTCGCTGACCACGCTTCACGCCGACAGCACTTTTGGGGCTTTCGAGCGTCTGGCGCTGATGACCCTGCAATCCGAGCTGAAACTGACCAAGGCCGAGATCATGGATTATGTCCGCTCCGTCGTGCCCATGGTCGTGCAATTGCGCCGGCGCCCGACGCGCGGCGTCGCCGAGATTTATTTTCGCGGGTTCAACAACGGTTAGGGCAGGGATATGCGGACCGCGCTTTATCTGATCGGAGCGGTTCTCGCCGCCTTGGCGCTGTTTCTGGTCTGGGAAGCCGCCTATTGCGTCGCTGTGGCCTGGTATTCCCACAGCTGGGCGCTTTGGACCCGTTTCGCCAAAGGCCGGGAATTGCTGCTGCCGATCCAGTCGGCGCTCCATGAATGGGAAAATCCCGCCGTCAAAAAACTGGTGGCCCGCGCAACGCTGGGTTCGGTGATTTGCACGCTCCTGGTCGGCGCAATCGTCGCCCAAATCGTCCAGAACCTGCGCGGCGTCGTCCCGCCCAAAGGCGGCGCCCGGCTGGCGACGGCGCGGGATTTGCGCAAGGCCGACCTTTTTGACGGCAAGCCCGGCTATTCGATTTTCCTCGGCCGTTTTGGCGGCAAGGATGTGCGCTATTCCGGTCCAAGCCATATTTATGTGAATGGGCCGACGCGCGCCGGCAAGGGCGTCGGCTTCGTTTTGCCCAATGCGCTGGAGTGGCGCGGCTCGCTGATCGGCCTCGACATCAAGCGGGAGATGTGGGCGGAAATAGGCGCGGCGCGCGCCGCCCTTGGCCAGAGTTTATTTTTGTTCTCGCCCGGCTCTCCGGAATCGCATTGCTGGAATCCTCTCGATCTCGTCGCGCCCTGGCCGGAGCGGGCGACCGATCTGACCAATATCGCCCGCAGCCTGATCCCGACGCCGGAGACCGGTGACGCCTATTGGGCGGAAACCGCGCGCGGCCTGTTCGCCGGTCTCATGGGCTATGTGCTCGACAGCGAGGCGACGTCGAAAAGCCGGACCATCAAGGCGGCGCTGAAACTGATGAGCCAGGGCCGCAGCCTCGCCGCAGTGATGGCGGACGCCATCGTCAATGAGCCCGAGCTCAATGCATTCGTCGTGGATAAATTCCGGCAGCACATCGGCCGCGAAGAAAAGCAGCGCATGTCCTTCGAGGCCCACATCGTCACCGCGCTCGACGCCTGGAACAATCAGCTCGTCGATGACGCCACCAGCCGGAGCGATTTCAACATCGCCGATCTGCGCAGGAAGCCGTTCACAATCCTGATCGGAACGCCGATCGGAAATTTCGGCTCGGTCGAGGCCGTCGTTCGCCTGCTGATACAGCAGGTTCACGATGTGCTGTTACGAAGCCTGCCCGGTCTCGACGAACCTTACAAACTGCTCCTGATGCTCGACGAGTTCTACCAATTCGGTCGCATGCCGGAAATTGTCGATCGCGCGCCTCTTGTCGCTGGCTATGGCTTTCAGATCGCCGTCATCGCCCAGGGGCTCACGCAATTGGACGTGCGCTATGGCAAGCCGACGCGCGACATGCTGATCGGCAATATGGACGTAAAACTCTTGATTGGCGTCGGCGACGAGACCACCGCCAAATATTGTTCCGAGGAGATTGGCAAGCAATTCGTGCGGCGGGAGAGTTGGGGCGCCTCGGTCGGGGGAGGGGGCCTTGTCGGCGGCTTTCCGCGCGCCAGTCGAACCACCCAGGGGCGTTGGGAACTGGAGGCGATCATGCCCTCTGAAACTCTGCGCCGACTGGATTCGAAAAAATCGGTGCTACTGGTGCGCGGCCAATATGCGGCGGTGCTCGACAAGATCAATTTCTTCAGCGATGGGCGCTATAAAAAGGCCGTCAAAGCGGCGGCGAATTCGCCACGCGATTGAATGTGCCGCCGGTGGCGGAGACGTTCACGCCCGCGCCGGGAAGACGCGCTCATCATGCCCAGCGACGATTTCTGCGCCACAGGCACAAAGCCGCCTTCGAACGCGCATGGCTGCCGCCGCCGAAGTCTTTGACGATTTGACGCCGTTCCACTCTGCCTTTGTGGCCGCCATGAACGAACGCAGCAGCGCACGCCGTCGGCGAATTATGTCAACGGCTGCGCACGGAGCCAGAGGCGATCGCTGAGCTGAAACGCGGGCGAAGGCTGGGCCGCACGCACCATCTCGAAGCGCTGACGCAAAACTTGCGCGCCGAGATTATCGCGGCGCGCAATGCGTTGAATGTCGATCTCGCCGAACGGTCGACGGCGGAATCCGCGACGGCGAGAGCGACCAATGCAACAGATGCGAATGGCGCTCTAGCGGACGGCGACGCGACCGCGCTTATGCCGTTGCAAACACCAACGGACAGCAGCGGCGCGGGCGGCTCCACGGAAGCCCAAAATGACGTCGCCAAGCTGATCGACGCCATTAGTGAAGATACGGGCTCCTGGACAAGCGAGGTGAAGGCAAGGGTCGAGGCTACGCTCCGCGAGGGTTCGGATCGCGCCGCCTTTGAGGAGACAATGCAAAGCCTTAGATTTTCAACGGAGATGTTTGAGGACACGCCTGACGATTTGCCGGCAATTCTGGAAAACGTCTGAAATATGACGCCTAACCGCTATAGCCCTTGGAGCTATATATAGTGATCGGACGCGGATGCTCAGCGCCGTCGATTATGCCTCCAGCAACGACCCGTTCTGCGCAAAGCAGCCGATGCCTGAACGGGAAGTTTTGACCCAATGCGGAAATCCACGCGCAGAATCGACTGCGGCAGGATGGGCGGAAAGCGGTCCTCCCGGGGTGAGTTGCTGGCTGGCTTCAACGCTTGGGGTGATGGCGTTATTGAGCGTCATCCGACGCTGAACAGAGTTTTCGAAACCTACGACTGTGACCGGTAACTGACATAATTTCGTGAGTTGCAGCGCCCACTGTTCGCGAGATGGGTGGCCGTCGTCCCGGAGGCCAGAGCTTGCATCCATTCGGCCCCTTCGGGAGGCCAGCGGCAGCAATAGCATCACCGAACCAGTTCCCGAACAACTCCTTGGTCAGTCGCCCACCGGTCACCGTGTTCTTGATCCAGTAGCCGTTGTGGACCGCACATGGCGAAAACCCCGGCGAGCGGTAAATCGACCTCCGCCCCCGTCTTCTCCGAAGGACGTGCAGTAGTCCTGTTCGAGGATGAAAATGACATCATCCAATGTCATGGCTGCGATATCGCCAGCGTTGCTGGCCTGTGTAAAGCGCAATCGTGTAGGCCATGCGCGACGATCATCATGAAATCGACGCGCTCGGCGCACGCCTTTTTCAGCAGCCTGCAAGCGGTTTGCGGTTTGCGTCGGAGCAAAGAGCGCAAGGTGAGCATCGGTTAAATCTCAATTGCGCTTTGGGAGGCCTAGAGGTGGAAAGCTGTTGCATTTCGACTGCCAACGAAAAGAATATCGTCCCCGCCAAGATGGATGAAAACTCAATTTTGATGCGCTCGCCCTTGTTCCGAGCCATGGGCCCGGAGACCGTGCGCTCGATCGTGCAAAACCGGCCGGCGCGGCGCTATGCCCGAGGCGAGGCGATTTTCCAACAAGGCGGTCCGGCTAAATCCTTTTTTGTGGTCATTGAAGGCTGGGTGAAACTCTATCGCGAGCGCGAAAACAGCGATCAGGTCGTGGTCTCGATTTTTGCAGCAGGCGAAACCTTTGCGGAAGCCGCGATGTTTCTTGGCAGCCGTTATCCTGCATCGGCGGAAGCGGTTTCGCCGGCCCGCATCATCAAGATAGATGGCGAAGTTTTGCGCCGCGCCATTATCGAAAAACCGCAACTTGCCTTCGACATGCTCGCCGCCACATCCCTGCATCTCAGACAGTTGGTTCAGCAGATCGAACAACTGAAAGTTCAATCGGCGCCGAAGCGGATAGCCGAATATTTTCTTGATCAGGTCCAGACGACGAGAGGCTCCGCCGTCATCGCCCTGCCCTATGAAAAAGCCTTGATCGCCAATCGCCTCGGCATGCAACCTGAAAGCTTCTCGCGCGCTCTGTCGAGATTGTCCGACGTTGGCGTGACGGTCGAACGCGACAGCATTCGCATAAAGGACGTCGGCCAACTCGCCGCCTTTTGCGGAAGATCAAGGCCTGACGAGGAATGACAGAGCGGATCTCCGTCAGAAACCGGCGCCGATCCAAGCCAATTCGTTTTATCGTGCCCCTGAACGACGGCGTGACGACGAGGCGGGGCAATGACTTGGCTGAATAACGTGAGTTCGATGCGCTCGGTCACTGGCCGTTCGGTGGCCGCCGCGCGTCTGCTGCGTCAGTCGGTCTTCAAGCACGATTGGCGTCGAGGCGCAGCCGCAGTCTTCCCTCGACGCGGGACGATGCTTCGCGGAGCAGACGCAATTCGTCCTCGACGCCGGAGACGCCAACCTTGATCTTGGCCAAGACGAAACCTTGCGCCAGCGCCGCTGCGGCCGCGGCGAAGGTTCGCGCGTGTCCGGC
>CAWFBN010000163.1:0-16444 GCA_963813955.1 uncultured Alphaproteobacteria bacterium
ACAGGAGAAACGCATGACAGCGACCACGACGCTTAAAAAGGGCTTCAAGCAGATGCTGGCGGAAGCCAACGCTGTCATCGAGACGATCTCTGTTCATGACGCGCGGGATTTGGTTGCCGAACCCTCCGTGCTTTTCGTCGATATTCGCGAAGCGCACGAAATCGTCAGTGGCGTCATTCCCGGCGCGCTGCACGCGCCGCGCGGCTTCCTCGAATTCATGGCCGATCCGGAATGCCCGATGTACAAGCGCGGTTTAGGCGGCGCACAGCGCCTGATCCTTTATTGCGCCACCGGCGGCCGCTCGTCGCTCGCCGCCAAAACATTGATGGAAATGGGATATACCGACGTCTTCAGCATGGCTGGCGGACTGGCCGCCTGGAAAGCCGGCGACGGCCCGTTGACGGCGCCTGACGATGGCAAATGAGACGTCGCCCGTCCTGCATTCGACGATCACGTGTCCGCAATGTGGACACAGATCGACGGAAACCATGCCGACTGACGCCTGCCAGTTCTTTTATGAATGCCCGAATTGTCGCGCAATGCTCCGCCCCAAGCCCGGCGACTGCTGCGTCTTTTGTTCCTACGGCGATGCGCCGTGCCCACCGGTCCAGAGGGCTCGAGCCGGCGAACCGAAGGTTGGCTCCTGCTGCTCGGGCGAGGGCTAGCGCTCTCGCTCGCCTTCGAGGGCTTTCGGGACGGCGGTTCTTGTCGCCTTGTTTGTTCGGCGACAACGAATTCGGCCCAAGGCCCCTCAAGATGGAAAATAAGGAGAGAACTCGAAACAGCACCGCCATGGAGGAAGAGCGACGCATGAACGACGTTGAAACGGACAGCGAAGGCTATCTTACCGACCCGTCGGTCTGGACGCCGGCTTGGGCGAGCGAGGTCGCCAAGGCGCAGAATCTGGAATTGACGGAAGAACATTGGGATGTTTTGCGCTTCGTCAGGGCGCAGCATGACGCGCACGGGATCACGCCCGACGCCCGTTTCGTCATTCGTCATCTTAGCCAAACCCGCGGCGCGGGCCGCAACCGGCTGTTCGAACTGTTTCCCTATGGCTACGTCGCACAGACTTGCAAAATGGCGGGAATGCTGCGTCCACGGACGTGGAGCACCGGCTGAAGCTGACGAATTCAGCACTAAAATCTTGTCAGGACCGCGCCAGGCTCATGGAGACGCCGCAGTCCTCAGCGCGCGGTAGGCTCATGTTCCTCGACAAGGAACTCGACCGGGATCGCGCCGGCATTTTCAAACATCAACTCGCCGTCGATCCGGTCGCCCGCGACCAGCGGCTTGCGCAAATTGCGCAGCAGAATGTGATAGGAGCCGGGCGCGAAGACGATGGAGCGATGCGGGGGGATGTCGATGTTGAACAGCCTGCGCAGGCGGGAGCGTTGCAGAATGCGATGCCGCTGATTTCGGCGCTTAAGGCGGCCTCCGAGCTGACGCCGATGAGATGCTCGGTCTGATCGGACTGGTTGGTGATGGTGACATAGGCGCGACCCACCACGGCCTTTGGCGGCGAGGCTTGCGCCCAGGCGTGTTCCAGCAGGATCTCCGCGTGAGGGGCTGGACAGCAGCAGGAGCGCGGCAAAAGCCGCCGCGGCGCGCGGCGCATGGTCAGCGCGCCCGGCTTCAATGGTTTTTTTCAGCGTGAACACGCCGCGCATGTCGCCTTGCTTGAAGCCGGTCGCCTGGTCATCGGGGTAAAGCGCGAGGATCTTCTGCTTGAGCCCCGGATCGACAGTGTCGCCATGGCAGGTCATGCACATTTCGCCAGTCGGGATCGCCTTGATGAAGCGGAAAGTCTTGGCGCCATTGCCCTCGACCACTTCCGCACTGGTCAGGTCGGCCGCCTTCTCTCCCTTGGCGATGCGGGCGTTGAACGCTTCCATGATTTTGCGCTCATAGGCGTCGGGCGCGGAGGCCGCGTTGCGCGGCTTGAGGCTGGTGCGCGCGACCGACCAGCCGCTGCGCTGCGAGACCGCGGCCGCGATCGCCGGCGCCTGCTTGTTGCAGACCTCAAGCGCGCCCTCGGGGCCCCGCGCCTGCATGGCCGCGCCCAGCGCCGCCTTGAGCTTGCCGGCATAACTCTGGATCAGCATGGCCGCTTTCGACTTCGTTTCCGGCGAGCACTCTTCGGCGGAAGCAGGAGCGAGCAGCATCAGCATGATCGCGAGAGCGGCGGAAGAAACAGGTTTTGGCGACATCATCGCGTCCTTGTCATAAAGCGTGTCTTGACCTCAGATCGCGCAAAGGAGGACCGGCCGACCTCCGCTCGTTCGCGACTAAAGGTTCACACATGCGCGCTGAGTAATAAATTGATCTGAATCAAAACCTTCATTTTGCATCTATGTTTTGAAATGACGCGAAACGAAAGCTGGCGCCATCCTTCTTTGAATCATGGCGAAAAACTCAAGGGCTGGATGCCCGAAGTCTGATCGCTTCGCGCCATGGCCCCGCCTGCCATTTTCTGCGGCGCGGGCGCTGCTCGCCAAAGCGCAATTGGGGGCCAACGCGCACTGGGGGATTGGGACGCGCCGCCCGCAAACACGAGGGACTTCCATGCAGGACCGACACGGCCATGACATGTGGCAGCAACGCTATGACCGCTCCGAGTATCTTTTCGGCGAGGCGCCCAACGCCTTCCTGCGCGATCATGCCGATCTGGTGAAACCCGGCGCGAAAGTGCTTGCCCTGGCCGATGGCGAGGGCCGCAATGGCGTCTTTCTCGCCGAGCGCGGCTGCGACGTGCTTTCGATGGATTTCTCCGCCCGTGCGCTGCAAAAAGCCGGAGCCCTGGCGCGCAAGCGCGGCGTGACGCTGCGCATCGAAGAGGCGGATGTGACCACATGGCCGTTCCCCGAAGAGGACTACGATGTCGTGGTCGCCATTTTTATCCAGTTCCTGCCGCCCGCGCCGCGTAAGGCGCTTTTCGCCAATATCAGGAAGACGCTGAAACCCGGCGGCTTGCTGCTGCTGCAGGGCTATCGCCCGGAGCAGATCGCCTATGGCACGGGCGGTCCGTCGCAGGTGGAGAATTTCTACACGCGGGACCTGCTGGAAGCGGAATTCGCCGACTTCGCGTGCGATATCAAAAGCCATGACGCCGAGATTCACGAGGGCGTCGCGCATGGCGGCATGTCCGCGCTGATCGATCTCGTGGCCGTGAAACCCGCATGACGCGGCGGCGGCCGACGCTCCCATCAGGAGGCCGGATCGGAGTTGCGCCGGCGCGGGGCGCATTTCGCCTGCGAAGGCGCTGCGACAAAATGCCGCACAACATTGTCAAGCTTTCATGATGATGGATCTTTCCCTGAAAGGGAGATGTCGCTTATAAATCTCAAACTTGCATTAGGATTATAACTTTGCTGTCCGGCCAAGGAGCCGGTTTTCCCGGAAGACACAAAAAGCGTCCCGGGATTGGGAGACTCAACGACGACCGGCAAGACGCCGCTGCATTACGTCGAGACGATGGTCTTCGGCTATGACACGATTCCGCTCTCCAGGCTGAGACCACGTATCTCGCGGAAGACGATCGTGGCATGCCAAATCCTGAAGGGCTGCTGGTTACTCCCACCCGCCTTGCCTTCAGGCGACTTGAGGACGTTCCGCCTTCCTGCGGAACGTCCTCATTTTTTTCGCGCGGATCAGCAACCGCGCCGTCGATGAAACCAGAGCCAGTGATGAAAGGAAGCGCATCGTGCGCCTCCTCACCGCCCCTTTTTCACCGGCAGTTGCAGTTGCAGCCGCCGCTTTCGTGATTGTGATTGTGTTCGTGATCATGATCATGTTCGTGTTCGTGGGGCGGCGCCGCGGCCAAGGTTCCCGCGAGGTAGTCAACCACGGCGGTTATGGGATCAGTTTCCGAAGTGACGACGGCCTTGACGCCGCGCGCCGCCATCCGGGCAATGAAGCCAGCGCCCGCGCTGGCCGCGATGACCACATCGACGGCATCCAGCGGGTGAGAGCCTTCGCCCTGGAAGGCATGGATCGACTGGTCCTTGGCTAGATCGAGATGATCCACGACATGCGGCGCCTGGCCAGGCGCGGCGTCGAAAACGATAAAGCGGCGGGTCATGCCGGCATGGCCGGTGATGGTGTGTAAATTCTGGCTGGCAATGGCGATAAGCATTGTTTTTTCCTCTGTTGAAGGCGCTGCCGGCTAACCCGGACAGGGCGTTTGGTGATGAAGCGAGCGTCAGGCCTCGCCGATCTGGATGATGGCGTCGGAGACGAATTGGTAGGGGGCCAGTGGGAGATTGCGAGGCGTGGGCCCCATCCGCGCGCGGCCGGAAGAGTCATATTGCGAGCCGTGGCATTGGCAGAACCAGCCGTCGTGATCGCCCTGGTAAAGATAGATCGCGCATATAAGTTATATCGTCAATCTAACTTTACGAACCTTGGTGTGCGACGGAATGTCGCACTCCTCCGCTCTGCCGGCCGAAACGCACCGTCGAATGAGGCTTACTCGCGCCGCCAAGGTCAGCTAAAGGGGAGGGTCACGCCTGCGCGGCTGGCGACAAACCGGCGTGTCCGAGCGAGGTGTATTGTTGGCTTTCGACCTGAAACTGCAACCAAATATCATTCCGTGGCCACCGATGATTTACGCGGCCGTCTTGCTGGGCGGCGTGCTGTTGGAGCGGCTCGCTCCGACAGGCGGTCTTGCGCCTCGGTGGCTCGACTTCGCAGGTTGGCCGCTCATCGCGCTCGGCCTCGGCCTCGATTTCTGGGCCATGGCCATGATGATCGTGGCGCGCACGAACATCTTGCCCAACCGCGCAGCGGAGCGCCTCGTGACAACAGGGCCGTTCGCCTTTACGCGCAACCCGATTTACCTCGGAAACACCTTGCTGATGTTCGGGATCGGACTCTGCGTGGGAAGCGTTGTGGTTCCTGCCCCTGGCTTTTTGCGCCGCCATCCTGGTCGAAAATCTGGCCATTCGGCGTGAGGAAGCGCATATCGCCATGCGGTTCGGCTCGGAATGGGAGGCTTATGCGGCGAGCACGCCGCGCTGGCTGAAAGGGATCCGGTAACGTTGCTGAGACTCGTCGAAGCGCGTCAATCGGCGTACAAAGAGCACACCGGCGTCACCCCACCATCCGTGTGCGCGGAATGAAGCTGACGAGTTATTCCCATTACACGCTTCGGGTCCTCATGATTGCTTCTGCGCGTTTTCCGGCGCTGACGACATTGGCGAGGTTCGCGGTCCGCTGATCGATCGCTGCCAACGATTTTGCCTCACCCAAACCCGCCAAACCAAAAGGTGAGGCAAAAACGCCGCCTAGGTGATTGATATTCAAAGGGAGCACCAAAGGGTGGTGCCCAGGGGCGGAATCGAACCACCGACACTGCGATTTTCAGTCGCATGCTCTACCAACTGAGCTACCTGGGCTTGCTGCGACGGCTGGCGTCAAAGCTCGCGCCTTATAGGAAGGGAAAGGACGCTTGTCCAGCCCTCACCCTCACCAAAAAGCCGCCTGTTCAAAAATCCGTCATCTCCTGACAGAAGACCTCAGCGCGCCGCGAGCCTTTTCGCATTGGCCAGCACTTTTCTGTGCGCCGGACCCGTCGCTGCATCCGCCACATCCATCATGTGACCCGCCATCGCCACGGGATGCGAATCGCCGCTGAGGACTTCTCCAGGTCATCTTCGCGGTTTCGAGCGCGCCAGCATGAGCGCCTTCCTGCGCGGCGCGCAATTTTTCCGTGACCATGACTTCCGTCTCGTGATGGTCATGCTTGTCGCCAAAGCCGGTCGCCGCCGCGACAATCATCGGCATTCGAGCGTAAATGGTGGAGAAAGTGGCGGCTTGAACTTCCCAGGCTTGGAACCATGTGCGGATCAGACGGTCTTGCAAGGCGAATAAATTTTTCATTCTCGAACCTTCGGGTTTAATCGAAAACTCTCGAACGTCACATCCCTCGCGCGCCATTGGCAGGCGCGTCGCAATTTGTTATAGCGCAACGTGTCAATCGGGCGCGAATGAAGACATTCGATCCCATGCAAGACCGCCACCCTTTGCTCGTCTTCTCCTCGACAACAATGTCCTGGACAAACCGGGCTCTCTTTCAGCCGGCGATAATGCGTGGGTTCACCCGCAAAGGCAAGGCGACTTCCGTCCTAACCCGCTTCGCGGCTTGTGGCGCGGGCTGCTGCGGCGGATTCGTTACAATCAAGGAACAATATGTCGAAGGAAGAATTGCTTGAATTTCCGGGTGTCGTCAGCGAATTGCTGCCGAATGCGACCTTTCGCGTCACCCTGGAAAACGATCACGAAATCATCGCCCATACGGCGGGAAAAATGCGCAAGAACCGGATTCGCGTCCTCACCGGGGATCGCGTGCTGGTCGAAATGACGCCTTACGACCTGACCAAGGGTCGCATTACCTATCGTTTCAAATAACCTGTTGGTCTTTGTTTCGGGGCGCCCGTGACCGTCGAACCCAAAATTCGTTCCGCGCGTCTGGCGCTCGCCTCGGGGTCGCCACGGCGACTCGCGCTGTTGCAGCAGATCGGCGTCGAGCCCGACGCGCTGCTTCCGGCCGACCTCGACGAAGCGCCCGGCCGCGACGAATCGCCCCGTAAGCTCGCGGCGCGCCTGGCGCTGGAAAAGGCGCGAATCGGCGCCAAGACCGCCGGCGGGCGCGAGGAATTGCAGGGGGCCTATGTCATCGGCGCCGATACCGTGGTCTGCGTCGGCCGTCGCATCCTGCCCAAATGCGAAACCTCGGAGGAGGCCGACCTCTGCCTGCGTCTGCTGTCAGGGCGCGCGCATCGGGTCTATACCGGCGTGACCGTCATCGATCCGTCAGGGCGCGAGCGCTCGCGGCTGGTCGAGACGCGGCTGCGTTTCAAGCGTCTGTCGGGCAAGGAAATCGACAGCTATCTCGCCTCGCGCGAATGGCGCGGCAAGGCTGGCGGCTACGCCATCCAGGGCATAGCCGGCGCCTTTGTCGTCAAGCTCGCCGGCTCCTACACCGGCGTCGTCGGCCTGCCCCTGCAGGAAACCATGGCCTTGCTCGACGGGCTCGGCTATCCGGCCCATGTGTTCTGGGCGGGCGGCCAGGAGTCTTCTCCATGACCGAAACACCAAAAGCGCCAGCCTGCGCCATTTGCGGCAAGCCAGTCGATCCGGCGTATAAACCCTTCTGCTCCAAACGCTGCGCCAATCTCGATCTGCATCGCTGGCTCAACGGCTCCTATGTCATCGCCGGCGAACCAGCCGAAGACCCTTCCGAGGAATTGGCGCCGCCTCCGCCGCAACACGACGAGTGACGAGCCTGGAAAGGGCTCTTCGGCGGCCAGTTTCCTTTGACGAGACGGGCTTGTGCGATTAATAGGCGTCTTCGGAAATTTCTCGCGGCGGCGCCCGCGTCCCCTAAAATCCCGGAAAGCAGCACCAATGCGCGTTTATTATGATAGCGATGCCGACATCAATCTGGTCAAGGGCAAGAAAGTCGCCGTGGTCGGCTACGGCTCGCAAGGCCACGCCCATGTCCTCAACCTGCGCGATTCCGGCGTCAAGGACGTCGCGGTCGCCCTGCGCGTCGGCTCCGCCACGGCCAAGAAAGCCGAAGCCGAGGGCGTAAAAGTCATGAGCGTCGCCGAGGCGGCCAAATGGGCCGACGTCCTGATGATGCTGACCCCCGACGAACTCCAGGCGGAAATCTACAACGCCGACATCGCCGCCAATATCCGGCCCGGCTCGGCCCTGCTGTTCGCGCATGGCTTGAATGTCCATTTCAGCCTGATCGAGCCGCGCAAGGACATCGACGTGCTGATGGTGGCGCCCAAGGGCCCCGGCCACACGGTGCGCGGCGAATATCTCAAGGGCGGCGGCGTGCCCTGCCTGATCGCCATTCATCAGGACGCCTCGGGCAACGCCCATGACATCGGCCTGTCCTATGCTTCCGCCATCGGCGGCGGGCGTTCCGGCATCATCGAGACCACCTTCAAGGAAGAATGCGAAACCGACCTGTTCGGCGAGCAGGCTGTGCTCTGCGGCGGTCTGGTCGAGTTGATCCGCGCCGGTTTCGAGACGCTGGTCGAAGCGGGCTATGCGCCGGAAATGGCTTATTTCGAGTGCTTGCACGAAGTGAAGCTGATCGTCGATCTCATTTATGAGGGCGGCATCGCCAACATGAATTACTCGATCTCCAACACGGCGGAATGGGGTGAATATGTCACCGGCCCGCGCATCATCACGGCCGAGACAAAGGCCGAGATGAAAAAGGTGCTGACCGACATCCAGACCGGCAAGTTCACGTCGGAGTGGATGCAGGAATATCGCGCCGGCGCGGCGCGCTTCAAGGGCATTCGCCGGGTCAACGACGGCCACCAGATCGAGGAAGTCGGCGCCCGCCTGCGCGGCATGATGCCGTGGATCGGCAAGAACAAGCTGGTCGATAAAGCGAAAAACTGACCGATCCAAAACTTATCAGCCGAAAACTGACTTATGCCAAGGCGCGCCCGATCGGGCGCGCCTATGATGTTGTCTGACCGAGACGACTTTCAGCTCCGGGCACATCCGCCGGACGCAGAAAAGCGACACGGAACCGGAGCGCCATGAGCGAAAGCGACAGTCTTTCTCCACAGATCACCCGTTCGGGTTTCGAACGGTTCATCGCCGCGGTGCTTGACCGCCGCGCCAACCCAGCGCTGCTCGCGGGTTTGTTGGCGCCGGAGGCCGACTGGCTGCTGAACGGCGATCAGGCGAGTTGGGCCTATGCCGGACTTCGCTGTTCCCGCAATTCCATCCTCGCTTATCTCAACGCCTTCGCGGTCGAATTCCAGCTGAGGGAATTGCGTCGCCTGGATGTGCTGATCGACGGCGAGCAGGCCTGCGTTCAGTATGAGATGAAGCTCAAGCATAACGGCACCGGCCGCATCGCGTTGCTGCAATGCCTCTGTTTCATCCGCGTCGAAGGCGAGTTGATCATCGAGGTCAGCGAATTCATCGACAGCGCGACACTGTTCCGCCTGCGCGAAAGCTGCGACAACGACTGAGCTCTTCTCGCCTCAAATGAGCTGCTAGCACGCCTGTATTGACCGGGCCCCGTCATTGCGAGCGAAGCGAAGCAATCCATGGCTTGCGGGTCGGATTGCTTCGCTTCGCTCGCAATGACGACCCTGGTTCAGGTCAGGCGAAGAATGACCTAGTCTCAAGTCAGCCCCCCCGGCCTTCGACATGTGGCGCGGCTTTTTCGGCGCGGACGCGGTCTCGGGGAGTCCTTTTTCAATCTTGGCGAGTATTTTCGGCAATTCCTCGGGATCTGGATTGAGGTCGCGCGCGTGGTTCCACTGGAATTGGGCGTCGAGCTTGCGGCCCACCTGCCAATAGGCGTCGCCGAGATGGTCGTTGATGACGGGATCGCCGGGCTTGAGCTCGATGGCGCGCTCCAGCAGCTTCACCGCTTCATCGTAATGACCGAGCTTGTAATGCGCCCAGGCGAGCGAATCGGCGATATAGCCATCCTCTGGCTGCAATTCGACGGCGCGGCGCAGCATTTTGAAGGCTTCGTCAAGGTGAAGGCCCTGATCGACCCACGAATAGCCGAGATAGTTCAGCACCAGCGGCTGTTCGGGATAAAGTTCGAGCGCCTTCTTGAAATCGGGCTCGGCCTTGTCCCATTGCTTGGCGCGCTCGTAATCGACGCCGCGGAAATAATAGATCGCCCATTGGGTTTTTTCGCCTGGCGCCGGTCAGGCGCCAGCACGCGCGTATAGGCGTCCGCCGATTCGACGAAATTCTTGCGCGACCGCTGAAGATCGGCCAGGGCCGAAAGCGCTTCGGCGCTGTTGGGATGTTCGGCGACGATGCCCTGAGCCGCTTGGTCGCCTCGTCGGACTTGCCGAGGGCGTCGAGCAGGAGGGCGACATGAATGTCGGCATTGACCCGCATCGGGCTGGACTCCGGCGTCTGGTCATAGACCTCGATCGCCGCCTGATATTGCTTGAGCCGGCCATAGGCTTCGCCGAGCGTATCCAGCGCCAGCACATGGTCGGGCTCGAGCGCGAGGGCGAGGCGCAGGAAGACGACGGCCGCGATTTCGTCGCCCTGGCGAGACCCGGAGGCGCCCAGACCGTAAGCGCCCAGTCCGTAAAGCACTTCCGCGCCGCCGCCGCTGGTGTCCTTGACCATCGGCTCAAGCTTCTTGCCCGCGGCGAGATCGGCCAGCGCCGCCTGCACCATCGGATGGCGCGGCTGAATCTTGTCAAAAGCCTCGTAGACGGCCTTGGCCTCGTCGGCCTTGCCCAGCTGTGAAAGATTGCGGGCGTAGGCGTCGACAAGGCGCAGAGTGGCCTTGTCGGCAGCATAGGCCGCGGCAAGCCGTTTGCCGGCTTCTTCCGGCCGGCCGGCGACTTCGCAGCATCAAGCCGGCGTGAAAGTCGCGGAAGACGGCGAAAGACGGCTCATTGAGCGAATCGACCAAAGCCAGCGCCTTTTTGACGTCGCCGGAACCGATCTGGCTCCAGGCGGTCAGCAATACGGCGGTGAGGTCGCGCGGCTTGGCGGCGACGCCTGCGCTCAACTCTTTCCGGGCGGCGGCGTAGCTTTTGAGCTTGAGGTCGCGCACGCCGAGCGCCAGCCGCGCTGACGTGTTGTGCGGGTCACGCGCCAACACTTTTTGCGCCAGAACATAGCTTTCGACCATGTCGCCATTGGCCAGCGCCGCGACAAAAGCGCGCTGGACCAGATCGACGATTTTGCGGATCGGCGCGCAGGCTCTCGCGGAAAAAGGTCGAGGCCGCGAGCGTGTCATGCTCGAACTCGGCGACCCGGGCGGCCAGATAATTGCCGGCAGGGCTTTCGCTGACCTCGAAGGGCGAGGAAATGTCGACGGCTTCGCGCGCCTGGGCGGCGGAAGCGACAAGACCAAGGCCCAAGGTAAGGCTCGAAACGAAAAGGGCGGCGCGTTTTTGGTCAATGAGCAGGTTCAAAAGGCACGTATTCGACTTTCTGGATGCGCCGCCTGCCTGGATGCGCCGTCTGAGGTTCTGGACGACGATGAAGATGGCGTTTTTGGGCGGCAAGAGCAAGGGGCCGACGAAAGTCGCAAGGCCGACTGGGCGACGGCTTTCTGAAATCTTCAGCGATCTCGATGTCGAGGCCGAGATCGAGCGTCGGCGCGGAATGGGTGAGGGCGCCCGACGAGATCAGGTCCACGCCGGTTTCCGCGACTTCGCGCACTCCGCCGAGATGGATGCCGCCCGAGGCTTCCGCCTTGATGCGCCCGCCGATCAGCGCCACCGCCTCGCGCAATTGCGCCGGGCGTCATGTTGTCGAGCAATACCACATCGGCGCCCTCGGCCAGAACTTCCCGCAATTGGTCGAGGGTGTCGACCTCGATCTCGATCTTGACCAGATGGCCGACAAAATCCTTGGCCGCGCGCAAGGCGGGAACGACGCCGCCCGCAACCGCAATGTGGTTGTCCTTGATCAGGATGGCGTCATCGAGGCCGAATCGGTGATTCATGCCGCCGCCGCAGCGCACCGCATATTTCTCAAAGGCGCGCAGGCCGGGCGTGGTTTTTCGCGTGCAACAGACGTGGGCCTTGGTGTGGGCGACGGCTTCCGCGTAATGCGAGGTCAGCGTGGCGATGCCGCAGAGCCGCCCGAGAAAATTCAGCGCGACGCGCTCGGCGGACAAGCAGCGCCCGGGCCGGACCTTCGATGCGCGCCAGGATGGCGCCGGGCTCGAATCCGTCGCCATCGCGCGAGCAAGGCCTCGAAGCGCAGGGCGGGATCGACCAGTCGAAAGGTTTCGCGCGCGAGGTCGAGGCCGGCCAGCACGCCCGGCTTTTTTCGCGCCGCGATCACGGCTGTGGCGTGGGCCGAGGCGGGAATGGTCGCCTGCGACGTGATGTCGCCGGCGCGGCCGAAATCCTCGGCCAGCGCCGCGCGGACCGCCTCCTCGACCAGCAGGGGATTGAGCTCGGGCAAGGTCATGCGCGCTTGCTCTTCGCTGGAGCGGCGTTTGCGCCAGCGCAAAGCCTCGTCCAGCGTGATGAAGGATCGGTGCGCCTGCGCCGGATCGGCTGCCGGGAAATCGGAGCGGAAATGGCCGCCCCGGCTCTCGCGGCCGCCGCAAGGCGCTGGCGGCGACGAGCAGGGCGGCTTCGGTCCGGTTGCGCAGGTCGAGGTTTTGCGTCGCCAGCGCGCGTGTCATGCAAGGCGAGCAGGCTCGCAAGGCCGCGCGCGAGCCCGCCGCATCGCGCAGAACGCCGACGTGGCGGGTCATGATTTTCCGCACCTCCGCAGCCGCTTCGCCGTCGCTCGCGGAAGCGCGGCGCGGGGAGCTCGGCGACAGGCGGCGACGGGCGGGTGGTCGCAAGTTCCGCTTGCGATGTCGCTCGGCGACGCGGTCGCCGAAAACCACCGCTTCCAGCAGCGAATTGGAGGCGAGGCGATTGGCGCCATGCAGGCCGGTCGAGGCGGCTTCGCCCGCCGCCCACAGGCCGGGCAGGGAGGTTTTTCCGCGCGCGTCGGTCCACAATCCGCCCATGTGGTAATGTTCGGCCGGCGCGATGGGGATTTTTTCGCGCGCGGGGTCGATGCCGGCCGAAAGGCAGGCGGTGGCGACATTGGGGAATTTTTCCGCGAAAGCCGCGCCCACCGCTTGCGTCGCGTCGAGATACGCGCCGCGTCCGGCGGCGATTTCGGCAAAAACGCCGCGCGCAACAATGTCGCGCGGCGCCAGTTCGGCATCCTTGTGCAGGGCCGGCATGAAGCGCAGTCCGGCGCGATTGACGAGAGTCGCGCCTTCGCCGCGCAGGGCTTCGGTGGCCAGCGGCGCGGGATCGCGGCCAATGTCGATGGCGGTGGGGTGAAATTGCACGAATTCGGCATCGGCGATGCGGGCGCCGGCCCGCGCGCCCATGGCCAGCGCCGCGCCATCGGCTTGCGGCGGATTGGTGGTCACCGCGTAAAGCCCGCCAATGCCGCCGGTCGCCAGCACGGTGGCGCGGGCGGGAAAGGCCTGCCGCTCGCCATCGGCGCCACGCGCGAAAACCCCGGCGACGCGGCCGGACTGGACGATCAGGTCATCGGCGACGAAATTTTCGATGCAAGGCTGATGGATGGCGTCGCTCTTGACGGTGGCGATCAGCGCCTGCATGATCGCGGCGCCGGCGCCGTCGCCCTTGACCCGCACGATGCGCCGCGCCGAATGGGCGGCTTCCTGCGAGGGGGCGAGCCGGCCTTGCGAGTCATGGTCGAAGGGCGCGCCAAAGCGCAGCAAATCCGCGACGCGAGCCCGCGCCTCGCGGGCGACCGACAAGGCCATGTCGCCGTCGACAATCCCGGCGCCGGCCGCAAGCGTGTCGGCGGCGTGGAGTTCCGGGCTGTCGCCTTCACTGACCGCGGCGGCGATCCCGCCCTGCGCCCACACCGAGGAGGAGCCTTCGCCGATGGGCGCGGCGGCGAGAATGGCCACCGGCAGCGGCGCGAGTTTTAACGCGCAAAAAAGCCCGGCAAGTCCGCCGCCGACGATCAGAATGTCAGGTTCGGACATTGGGGCTCAAACTCACGTTGGACGCTGTCACGACCCCCAGCCGGCCTCGGCTCTCCCGCAAGGGGAGAAGGGATGACCTTATTTCAACTCGATCATCCGCTCGACAGAGCGGCGGGCTCTTTGGGCAAGAGCCGGGTCGATGGTCACTTCCTCGCGCAAATAAACCAGGCTGTCGAGGATTTTCGGCAAGGTGATGCGCTTCATGTGCGGGCAGAGATTGCAGGGCCGCACGAAATCCACGCCGGGATTTTCCGCCGCGACATTATCGGCCATCGAACATTCGGTGACCAGCAGCACGCGCTTCGGCTGCTGCGTCTTGACGTAATCGATCATCGCCGCCGTCGAACCGGAAAAGTCGCAGACATCGATCACTTCGGGCGGGCATTCGGGATGGGCGACCAGTTTGATCGACGGATCGTCGTCGCGATAGCGCAGCAATTCCTCGGCCGTAAAGCGCTCATGCACTTCGCAGGCGCCGTGCCAGGCGATGATCTTCACCTTGGTCTGGCGCGCGACATTGGCGGCGAGGAAACGGTCGGGAACCATGATAACGGTGTCGACGCCGAGGCTTTCCACCACCTTCACCGCATTGGATGAGGTGCAGCAAATATCGACCTCGGCCTTCACGTCGGCGGACGTGTTGACATAGGCGATCACCGGCACGCCGGGATATTTGCGGCGCAGCGCCCGCACGTCGGCCCCGGTGATCGAGGCGGCGAGCGAGCAGCCGGCGCGGGAATCCGGGATCAGCACGGTTTTTTCCGGGCTGAGCAATTTCGAGGTCTCGGCCATGAAATGCACGCCGCCCTGGACGATGATTTCGGCGTCGGACTGGCCGGCGATGCGGGCGAGTTGCAGGCTGTCGCCCACCACGTCGGCGACGCAGTTATAGATTTCCGGCGTCTGGTAATTATGGGCCAGGATCACCGCGTTACGCTGCTTTTTCAGGTCGTTGATCGCCTTGACATAGGGCGCGTGAAACGGCCATTCGATCGGCGGGATGATCGACTTGACCTTTTCATAGAGATGCGCGGTCTCGGCCGCGACCTCCGGCGTCCAGGCCAGCGACGGCATGGGCAGCACGCCGTGGCGCAACGCGCTCGCGGAGACGCTGGCCTGCGAAGACGCCGAAACACGCGGGGCGAAGGAAACCTGCATGACGCTTACTCCCCGTTATGCTCAAAGTGAGCATAACTTGAACCGAAAAAAGGCCGTACCCACGGCGCAAGGGAGGCGCTCCCTCGTTTTCATCTTTCCTACATATACTCATACTGAGTATAAAGACAAGGCCGATTGTTAACTTTTTCAGACGGGGAAACCGCCGCCCCCTCTCACCGGCATGACCTGGCCCCGTCATTGCGAGCAAAGCGAAGCAATCCATGGTTTGCGGTTGTGGCCAGGGTGGATTGCTTCGCTTCGCTCGCAATGACGACCTTGGTTCAGGTCAGGCGAAGAATGCTTGTCTCTAGGTAATAACGCTCGGCGTTTTCGCGGCCGGTGTGTCGCGTGATTTCGGCCAGATCCCCCGCCAGGGCGATCAGGTCGGCCAGCGCTGCTTGCGTTTCGAGATCGTGCTTGGCCGGGTCGGGTTCGTATTTCTCGATATAGACCCGCAGGGTCGCGCCCGAGGTGCCGGTGCCCGGACAGGCGATAGACGATGCGCGAGCCGTCGGTGAACAGGATGCGGATGCCCTGCTGCGTCGAAAGCGAGTCGTCGATCGGGTCGCGATAGGCGAAATCATCGGCCGCTTCGATTTTCAGCGCGCCAAAGCTTTGGCCGGGCAGGGCGGAAAGTTTTCCGCGCAAAGCGTTCACCAGGGCGTTGGCGCCGTCGCTCGCCACTTCCTCGTAATCGTGGCGCGAATAATAGTTGCGGCCATATTCGGCCCAATGGGCGCGCACGATCTCCTTCACGCTCTGCTTGCGAACGGCCAAAATGTTGAGCCACATCAATATGGCCCACAGGCCGTCCTTTTCGCGGACGTGGTCGGAGCCGGCGCCGGCGCTTTCCTCGCCGCAGATCGTGACTTTTCCGGCGTCGAGCAGGTTGCCGAAGAATTTCCAGCCGGTCGGCGTCTCATACATGCCGATCCCGAGCTTTGCGGCGACGAGGTCGGCGGCGCGGCTGGTCGGCATGGAGCGGGCGATTCCGGCGATCCCGGCGCAATAGCCCGGCGCGAGATGGGCGTTGGCGGCGATGATCGCCAGCGAGTCGGAGGGGGTGACGAATTGCCCGCGCCCGATCACAAGGTTGCGGTCGCCGTCGCCGTCCGAGGCCGCGCAAAGGTCGGGCGACGTCCGGCGACATGGCGAGATCGTAAAGGTGTCTGGCGTGGACCAGATTGGGGTCCGGGTGGTGGCCGCCGAAATCGGGCAGGGGCTCGCCGTTGATCACGCTGCCTTTTTTCGCGCCGAGGATGTCCTCGAAGATCGCCGTGGCGTAGGGGCCGGTGACGGCGCTCATCGCGTCGAATTTCAGCGTGAACCCATCGCGGAACATCGCCTTGATCGCGGCGAAGTCGAACAGGCTCTCCATGAGGTCGCGATAGGTGGCGACGGGATCGATGACGCGCACTTTGGCCGCGCCGATCCGCGTTTCGCCAAGGACATCGAGATCGACATCCGGCGTCTCGATGATTTTGTAACTCTCGATGGTCTTGCTGTGGGCGAAGATCGCCTCGGTGATCATTTCCGGCGCCGGGCCGCCATTGCCGATATTATATTTGATTCCAAAGTCCTCGTCCGGGCCGCCGGGATTGTGGCTGGCCGACAGGACGATGCCGCCAAAGGCTTTTTCCGCGCGGATCACCGCCGAGGCGGCGGGCGTGGACAAAATGCCGCCGCGTCCGATGACGATTTCGCCAAATCCATTGGCCACCGCCATTTTCAGCACGATCTGGATCGCCTCGCGGTTAAAGAAGCGGC
>CAWFBN010000164.1:0-15524 GCA_963813955.1 uncultured Alphaproteobacteria bacterium
TTGGGACGAGCATCAAAAGCTTTATCCTGCGGGCAAAGGACATGCAGGAATTGCCTTAGCCGCGTGCGAAAGTGTCGCGTTAGATTCCTGTCCGTATCCGTATCATGCTCGCCAGGAACGCGGCGCAGCTTTCGGCCACGCTGATAAGTTGTCACTTGTGAGGATGGATCCCGTAATGCGACATGATTTCCTCGACGCAGCGCGTTGAGGCTTGCGCTGACGTGGGTTTCACAGCCCCGGAGGGTCGCTCCAGACGATTGAGGATATTGGCCAACTGGCCGATATTGCCGGGCCCGAAAAACAGCGTTCCTGCGCTCAACCGGCCTTTTTCCGCCATGCCGCCGATATCGCCGCAGATTAACGGCTTGCCGATTGCCTGTGCTTCCTGAATGACGACGGGCGAATTTTCCCACCAGATCGACGGAATGATGATCCAGTCACAGTGATCCATGATCTCCAGCACACGCGAATTGTCATAGGAACCCATGACCGCGACGCATGACGGCGCCTTTGCCAGCAAGTCCTTGTGCATGCTTTGAACATGAGCCGGCTGCAATTCGATATTGGCGCCATGGATACCTACGAATAGCCTGTCTTTCGCGGTTTGAGACAAGCTCGCGACAGCTTTCAAAAGGATATCGACGCCCTTGTAGGCGTTGATCTGTCCAAAATAACCAATTCGAATGCGATCGCTGCTATCGTCGAACCGAGGCTTTTTATCTCTGGTTTCAAGGATCGCGTGAGCGGACTTGAGCGTAAGCGGAGAAAGAGGATTCTCGATCACGCTGATCTTCGCGGCAGGAATGCCCCAATCAGCATATATTTGCGCGAGAAAGTGGCTCGGCGCGATGAAGTGATCGACAAGTGACAAATAGGACTTGATGACTTTCTCACGAAGGAATAACTGTCCAGCCGATACATGTGGAATGCAGGTCGCGCAGTCCGCCGGATAGGCCTTGCCGCAAAGCTGACCATTCGCCCTCAGCATTTGCCCATCGCGACCACATATCGCGAGAAATTCATGCAGGGTTAGTATGACGCGCACACCCTTTCGCTTGATATACTCAATAGTTTCGATGCTCCAGTGTAAAATATGATGAAGGTGGATAACATCTGGTTCGCAGTAATATAATATTCCATCAATTACGTCTGTGAGCTGATTATAATCAGCACTAGTGAATTTAAGGTGATCAACACTGGGTGTTGCGACGAGAATTTCGTCTCGACAGCCATGATAAGCGCCAAACTGCGCTTGGTGCCCGATATCCTTTGTGCTCGCCCGAGCAAAAAACACGCATTTGTCGATTTCGTCTCTTGATCTCAAATGCTCAAACAGGGCATAGGCAGCGCGCTCGGCTCCCCCTGGCGATAAGGCGGGATGCCCGTGAGACAAGATCGCCACTTTCATCAAGCCCACCTGCGATCAGCGATTTCCTGCCCGATTTCGACGGCCCACTTCCGATTAAAGGTGAGACAGTTCAAATAAAGAACAATACCAGCTAAACTTAAGTCTCCCAGCGTTACGGACGAGTCAGAACTTACCTGATAACAGCCGCCCTGTTGAATGAGCCCTATCTGCTTGCCAGATGCCCGAACCTTCATGCATAGGTCGACATCCTCGTAATCACAAACGAGATAATCTTCGTCGAATCCAGCGACAGATTCGAATTTGCTTTTGGAAATCAACAGCAAAGCGCCGGGAACGGCAGGAACAACAATGATATTGTCACTGTCTTCTGGCGGCGGAAATCCCTTTCCGGGATGATCGATAACTAACAATCCATGAATTTGTGTCGATTTTTTAACATGCAAACCGTTGTGCAAAAGACTACCGTCTTCGTAAGTCAATCTAAATCCAACAACGTCGGAAGATCCTGCATCGATCGCCGCAGCTGCCTTTGTGATGAGAGCGAAGTCATCAATCCAAACGTCTGACGCCATGAATAGCAACATGCGCCCACGAGCGGTCCGGGCGCCAATGTTATTGGAGCGACCTGTACCGTAGCTTTCCTTATTGCAAACGAATATCGTCCTGCATTTCAGGGCGTCTTTCCGCGCGACCAAATAAGCCAGCGCCTCCTCATGCAGCGATGGATCATCGCAAACAAGGATCCATTCCAGCGAACTCGGAGCCGCCATTTGCATCGCGATAAAGGAATGGATGAAATTCAGCCCTCCGGTCACCGCCACGATGACGCTGAACTCAGGCTTGGCATCGATATCTGCAATGATATTATTATCTAATTCAATATTGTTATTGATTCCTGATATCATGGGGCGAATATATCGCTCCATTATCGCGGGTGTCGGAAGACGTCCATTGCCAGCATGCTTGACAATATTTTCGAACAAAGCCTGGCTTGGCGCGTTGGACGCGATCTCAATTTTCTGCGCGGCGATGATTGTGCCTTCGCTTATTTCCGCCAGCACGATATATTCATTTGGCTTCGTATAGTTTTTTAAAGAAATGATAGCCCCGTGCAAAATTGTCTGAACCACAACTCCAGAACGCGCGATGTTTTCGTTCAGATCAGGCTGCGGTAAAAACAAAATATCGTCGCGGTCAGCAACATCGACCAAATCCGGATCGAAGGCGATCAGGTTTCGCTTTCCAGCATTCGGCGCCCACAAATTTATTACAACAACGTCACCGGTGCGAACGACGGCTTCGACATGAGCGTCGATCTTCGGCATTTTCTCCAAAAAAGTGAGATCGAAATCAATGAGTGCGGCCCTGTTGCCGTTGAAAAGCCCGGCCTCGATCGCACGCGTGATGGCCCATCTCGCCAGAGAATCGCATTTTCCTTGCGCGAGCTGAATCGCGCGCGCGCGTCCCGAAAGGTGCGCGCGCGCTCCCGCTTCGGTTTCAACGGACCAACGCATGCTTTGTTGCAGAGGCAGCATGTCCGCCACTTCGCCATAAGGTATTTTGAGAATAAACCCGTTCGCGTCCGAAGCGGGCGAGCCGCCGCGACTATGTCGCGCGCATTGAGCAATGGTGACCCGGCGCGCGGCATGCGCGTTCGAAGGTTGAACAGAAACCATGCTCACCACGTCCTCCGCGGCGCATTGTCCCTCAACGACCAAATAGCCGGCAAAAACCGCAACCATATCGAGATGCAACTTGCGGGGCTCAAAGTCTTGCATTGGCTCGATTCAGCCCTCCGGCGCAGACAGTTTCGGCATCACGCCAGACTTGATCGCCGCCGACATGATTTCCTGCCCTCGTACGGGGTCCTGCTCGACCCCCTGTCCTTTCAGCAGCATCACGCCGAGATTATACTGCGCAAGCGAATGCCCCGATGCCACCGCCCTTTCGTACCAGGCGACCGCTTTTTTCAAATCCTTTGCCACACCCTGGCCGTTGCAATGAATGACGCCGAGATAAAATTGCGAAGGCGCGTGGCCTGACGACGCGGTCTTCGTGAGGAGTTCCGCAGCTCGGGGAGCATCTTGCGTCTCGCCTTTTCCTTCCAGCAAGGCCAAGGCCAACCTGTATTGAGCCTCAAGATTTCCCGATCGAGCGGCTTCGGCGTAATACCTGATCGCGTCTTCGGGACGCGCTTTGGCCTGGTATTTTCCCGAAAACAAATGACCGAGCTGCATCGAGGCCCCCTGGTGGCCGTTGTCGGCGGCCTGTCGCAGCAAACGCTCTGCCCCATCCATATCGCAGGCGACGCCGTCGCCCCTCAGATAGAGTTCGGCCAATTGCGTGGTCGCGTCGAGATCCCCTTGATCCGCAGCGGTTTTTAGCCATTTGAGTGCGAGTTCGACCTTCCGGTGCTCGCCTTCGTCAAGATAAAGCGAGGCTAAACGTCCTGCCGCCTCTTTCAGGCCTCCGGCCGATGCGATCGCATACCAACTCATGGCCGACTTGATGTCTTGCTCGACGCCGGTTCCTTCCGCGTAAAGCGCTGCAACATTAAAGGCGGCGGTCGCATGGCCTTGTTCCGCCGCCCGCAGAAACCAACGCAACGCTTCTGTGACGTTAACGCCGCCGCCCTTGCCGGTCGCGGCAAGATTTCCGGCGATAAACTGCGCGCGAACATCGCCCATTTCCGCCGCTCGACGATACCAATTCGCGCCCTCGCGGAAGTCGGGCGCGAAGACGCCGCCCTGGCAGTATAATTCCGCCAAAGCAATGATCGAGGGAAAGTGGCCAGCCTTGCCGGCCAGACGCAAATAGGTCTCCGCACGATCAAAATTTTGCGGCAACCCGTCACCGGAGATGTGCATTTTTGCCGACATAAAGAGCGCTTGCGGTTCGCCCAATTGGGCCGCCCTGGACATCAAGGCCCCCGCCGACTGAAGATCCTGATCCCGGCCCAGACCGGTCTGATAAATCGAACCCAGGGCCAGCAGCCCCCTGGCATGGCCCTGGCTGGCGGCTTTTTGATACCAATCCGCCGCGACCGCCCGATCGACTGGCGTGCCCAGACCATGATAAAAAATATCGCCAAGGCCAAACTGGGCGTGCATGTTATCGAATTCAGCCGCCCAAACATACCAACGACGGGCCTCGTCATAGTTCCGTTCGATGAGAGCGCCCTCGAAGTAAAGCGCTCCCAAAGTGACGCCGGCCTCCGCCTTCCCGGATTTCGCGGCCGCCTTGAGCCATTCGACCGCCTGTTGCGGATCTGCTTTTAAGTTAAATCCCTTCGGATAAAGGACAGAGGCTGGAGATCCGACAGCTTCAGCCCCGCCGGATTTCGATACCCAACGCGCCGCGGTCGGACAGCAGGCGCCGTGGAGCAGGAGTTGCCCGAGGCGAAGCTGAGCGCTTGCATGGCCTCCGATCGCGGCGCGATGATACCACCAGGCCGCTTCCACGGGATTCGTCGGCACGCCCTTGCCATTGTCATAGAGTTCGCCGATCTTGAAATCGGCGCTGACATCGCCACCGTCACTCGCCTTGCGCCAAAAACGCAACGCCTTGTGAAAGTGACCGCGATCATAAGCCTGGGCGGCGAACCCATCGTTGCCCAGCAGCAACCGATTAATCAGGTCAACGCAGTGATCGATCACTTTCACGGTTCACGCATCGCGCTGCCTGCGCCCCTGATAAAACCGTCGAGCATATAAGCGCCCAGGGAACGTCGGCCCACGTTGATGTCAGCTTCGAGCGTCATGCCGGGGATCAGCCGGAAGTTGTTGGGCACGGCGATGAAATGCAGGGAATTGATCGCGACTCGCGCCCGGTAAAAAGGTTCGACAGCTTGCCCGGTGTCTTCTCTGATGGAAAAAGCGCCTTCGCTGATCCATTTGACCACGCCTTCCGCCGTCCCGTGCTCGGCGAAATTGAAAGCGTCGACTTTGAGTGTGGCATGATCGCCGGCTCTGACAAAGCCCACTTCGCGCGCCGAAATCTGTATTTCCGCCTCCAGCGCCGTCTCCGTTGGAACGACGGTCACCAAAGTGTCGCCACCCTTGAGAACGGAGCCGACCGACACTTTCGCGACCGAGAGAACGGTCGAGTTGTCATCCGCGACCAGTCGAACCAGCTGGCCGTGCTTTCTCGCCTTTTCGAGCTGCGCGGTCGCCGTATCCAACGCATTCTGCGCCGTCACCAATTCCTTGCTGACTTCGCTCGACCATGTCTGGATGAAAGCTTCCCGGTCGGCGGCGAGGGACGCCAGCTGATGCCGCGCTTCGATCAAGCTATTTTGCTGGCTCTCCAACGTGCGCAGCATTTCGACATGCTGGTCGGCCGACGTCAATTGGTTCAACAGTGACCCCGCGCCCTTTTCCAGCAGGGTCGTCCGCATGGTTTCGATTTTTTTGGCAATGTCCGACCTCTGACTCAGACGATTTTCATCGTTGACCAATTTTTGGATGTTCGCGTCAGTCTGGCCGATTTTCTGGTCGAAACTATAGAGTTGCGCCTTGTATTGGGCAGAGCGCGCGATGAAGAGTTGCCGTTGCAAGTCGATGTAATGCTGCCGGCTGGGATCACGATCGTCGGCAAAAGTCGGAACGACCTGTTGCCGCTCGGCCGACGCCCGTTCGATCTGAGCATTGAGACTGCCGATTTGCTGCGAAAGCTGGGAAACATCGGCGTCGGCAAAGGTCGGGTCCAGGGTCGCGATCACCTGCCCCTTGACGACGCGATCCCCTTCCCGAACATCGATGCTCTTGATGATCGAGGGATCCAGTGCCTGCAGGATCGACGGCCCCTTGGTGGCCACGACCTTTCCCGCCGAACTTGTCACGACACGATCGACTTTGGCGAAGACCAAAATCAGAACTGCCACAATGATCATCGCGATCAGGGTATGGACGGTGACACGGAGGGCCAGAGGCTCCGGCGCCTCGCGAATGGAAGCGACCTCGGACTGAAACCGCCGGACGTCATCGACAGCGGATCTCTTAGACGCCATGGTTGACCATCCGCAGTGACGCCGCCCGCGTGGCTGCGGCTTCGATATGGCCATTCTGTTGATGCCACAATCCATTATAGATTTCACAACGCTTCAGCAGGTCCTCATGCTTGGCCATGTCAAGAAACGCGCCACGCTCTAGCACGAGGATCGCATCGGAACTCACCAGCGACGAGAGACGATGGGAGATGATGATGACTGTTCGTCCTTCGGCGATGCGCTTGATATTGGCGTTGACGATCGCTTCACTATCGGGGTCGAGGGAGCTGGTCGCCTCATCGAGGATCAGAATTTTCGGATCGAGGATCAACGCGCGCGCGATGGCCAGGCGCTGCCTTTGACCGCCGGACAGGTTCGGCGAACCTTCAAAGATGTAGGTCTCATAGCCACGAGGCAATCGATCGATAAATTCCTCGGCGCCGGCGAGACGCGCCGCGCGGACAACGTCATCATAGGTCGCGTTCGACTTCGCCGCCGCGATGTTTTCGCGGATCGTGCCGCTGAACAGATAGTTGTCCTGGAGGACGACGCCCAGATTACGGCGAAGATGCGCGACGTCGTATTCGCGAACGTCAATTCCGTCGATCTTGATCAGGCCGGAATAGTCGGAATGCAGCCGCTGCAACAATCGAGTGACGGTCGTTTTCCCGGACCCGGAACGCCCGACAATGCCCAATGTCGCCGAGAGGAACGTCGAATGTGAGATGACTGAGCGCCGGAGACATGCCGCCCTGATAGGTGAAGGTCACATTGGAGAATTCGACATGACCGAGCAGCGGCGTGCGAACGCCGTGGTTCGAAAACCCCTCCTCCTTGGGCTGGTTCACCAGCGCTCCGACCAGCCGAACCGCTGAGGCGGCTTCATCATATTGATTGACCAACTGCGCCATCTGCATCAGGGGTCCGGAGATCCTTTGGGAGAGCATCAAAAACGCGAACAGCGCGCCGATGAACACCGGATCGTCCGTCGTGAGCGCCTGGTAGACGCCAAGCGCATAGGTTCCGGTGACAGCGAGTCGCTCCAAAGGCCGCACGCCTGTCTGGATAGCCGCGCCCACGAAGCCCTCTCGATCCTTCAGCTTGGAAATGCGGGAAATGTGAACATCCCAAATCTGCCGTTGGCGATTTTCCAGCGCGAGCGACTTGACGGTCCGCATCCCTTGCAAAGTCTGGATCAAGAAGGCTCCGCGAGCGCCTTCGGCGTCTTGAACCAGGCCGGATACTTTACGGAATTTGGGAAGGCACAGAAGGAGCCATGCGATGATCAACCCGCACAGCGCGAGCACGACGAGAATCAAAAGCGGACTGAATGCGAACATCACCGGAAGAAAGAACAACAGCGTGGCTGAGTCCAAAATCGTTCCAAACAGCTGGCTCGTCAGGAAGGTCCGGATGCGCCATATCTCGTTCATGTCGCGCCCGATCTTGCCGACCTGATTGCGCTCAAAGAAATCGATCGGAAGTCGCAGCACCTTGTCAAACATATATTCGGAGAGGCGGATATCGATGCGCGACGTCAAGACAACCAACAGGCAGGCGCGCAAATATCCGAAGATCGTCTCGAAGACGACCACGGCGCCCATCGCGAGACACAATGCGGTGAAGGTGCTGACAGCATGGAAATAAATCACTTTATCCGAGAGCAGGCGGAAGAATATGATCGGCGCGAGCGCGAAAAAACTCAGCGCCACCGCGCACATTGCGACATCCCGGACGATCCGACGCTCACGGAAGATCAGCGCTGTGATCAGCCCGAAGCTGAAGGGCTGCTCCTCGTCGACGAGATCGTAATCGCGGCGAAGCAAAATCACCTCGGACGTCCAGGCGTCCTCGAACCGCGTCCGCTCTATCGTCAGCAGTTCGTCGCCTTCAACTCTCGGGTCCTGGAGAATCGCAAAAGGCTGCTCGTTTCCGCCTTCGATGCGGACCAAAATGAAACTGGAGCCATCCTTCAACCGCACGATCACCGGCAGGGCGCGCCTCAGCTCGGTCAGACCGTCCCAGGAAAGCGTGAGGGCCTTCGCCTTGAGGCCCGAATTGCGGGCGCACCGGACCAGATCCTCGGGCGCGACATCCCCACCCGAAAGCGCATTGTCGTGGATCAGTTGCTCCAGCGTCAGCGGCAACCCATGCGTCTGTCCGATCCTGACCAGCGCCATAAGTCCGGACGCGCCCTTGATCGAATTCGGGCTCCCCTCGGCGATGCTGGCTTCATTGATCATGCAACTATCCTCGCCTTGGTCGCCAAGACGCACGAAGAATACCGAAACGAGACACGGGGCGGATATGCTTGTCGTGTGCTCGCCGATAACTCTTATTTCAAATGATCGATCGATCCGTCCTTGAACATGATGTCGTCGATATTGGTCAGGGACAGGCCATGACTACCCAAGCCGACCGTCGTCACGCCCGTGATCGCATTGGTCGCGATGGTGACGTCCTTGGCATTGAGATCGGCCAGCTGCAGGATATTTATGCCGCTACCGCCCTTGATGACATCGTCATTGAAGTGCGCCGCGTCGACAACGAAGGTGCTCGATTTCGAGCCGCCATACATGGTTTCATGACCATAGCCGGCCATAAGCGTCGAGTTGCCGGAGCCGCCATATAAAGTATCGGCGCCATCGCCACCGTAAAGGAGGGAATTGCCCGAGCCGCCGGTCAAGAGGGCATGCCCCGACGACGACGTCGATCCGTACATCGTCACGGCGCCCGAACCGCCGCTCAAGGTGTCAAAGCCGGAACCCGCCTCAAGCGTATCATTGCCCGAACCGGCATTCAGCACCTGCCTGCCGCTGCCGGCGACGAGATCGGCGGCGCCGCTATGAGAGGTCGAGCCGACAAGCGTCTGCTGGCCTGTGCCGCCGTAAAGCGTGTCGTTGCCCGAACCGGCCTGGAGCGTATCCTTGCCCGCGCCGCCGTAAAGCACCTCTTTACCTGCGCCACCGACCAGCAAGGCCCCGCCGGTCGCCGCTGTCGAACCCCATAAAGTGTCGCCGCCAATGCCGGCGATCGTGTCATGACCCGCGCCTGCCTGCAGCCCCTCGTTGGCCTTGCCGGTGATTTTGAGGTCGAATAAAGGAGTATCGGTTGTGGAAGCGGCGTCGGCGCTGACGGAGGAAATTGAAACAATTCCGCTGCCGAGATCGGTGAGTTGCTGCTCGAAAGCATTCAACGCATCGCTGGAAAGGGCGCGAGATTCGGATTTAAAATATTTAACAACGCCTGCGTCTGCGCAGGGGCGTATCCCGCAGCCAAGCCAAGATCGACCGCGTATTGGGTAGTCATTTATTCCCCCAATCCACAAAAATACTGTCTTCAAGACGCGCTACGCGCCTCATAATAACGATTTGACTTTAAAACACGCAATCGACTCGCCTTGTTGGCGACAAATGCCCGATCGACTTCGGACATCACCTGATCCTTCAACTCGATACGAAAACCGACCAGCGGATCGACGCCAGCATAGCTGGCGAACTCCAACTGATCCCCGACGTCGGAAATGACCGTCGAACCCAGGAAAAGCGCTTCGCCTTTCAGCAGCATTCCCTCGGATTTTTCGCCGACCAGGCGGAGGCGAAGGCCAACCAGGGGCAAGCGCCGCCCCCGGGAGCCCGCGAATTCGCCGGCGAAGACCCAACTGGACCAGCGCCCATCAGCCCCCGAGGCGAGAACCTGGTATTCCAGGGCAACGCCCTTGGGCGCGACCCAATCGATCCGCAACCCCTCGATAGCCGCCGGCAATTCCGGCCCGCCAGCCCACTCGCTTCCCGACACGACCACGTCACCAAGCCGGGCGACATGGCACATGAGCGAAAAAGGCTCCTGCGCCGCCTGACGGGGCGCCCAAGCGAACTCTCTCCGGCTGTTTTTCGGCGGCGCCGATCACGGCCCTCTGGCCCAGGGTGGATTTCTTCGCGGCGGCGTCCGAACTCGAGCCATAGGGGCTCAAGGTCCACGTTAGCGCTTAAACCGCCTCTGGACACCGCCGTAACCGTGAACTGCAAGCTGCCTTGCTGTTCCGCAACAACGATAACACAATCGCCCGGCGCCCAAAGAACACCTTTGGCGCCGCCCGGCGGTGAAATGATTTCCAGATGACTTTCGCAGCTCGGCGACGCCCGAACAAATATTCTAGGAGGCACAGATGCAACCGTCGACGTGTATTTCAGGACGAACAGCCCGCGCTCGACGGGCAGCATTGCAATACGTTCTTGCTCCCCCGCGTCAACCGGCATCATTACACAGCTCCAACTTAACTATTAATTAATTATGGCGGCGCTGCGAAAAAAGGCAAGCTTAAACAGCGCTTGAAACGCATCGATTTTAGAAAATTAATGATAATATAGCTTTTTTAAAGACTTAGCGCGACAATGTCATAGATTGAAACATTGATTTTTGTTAATTAACTTCACTATGGGTGCTTACGTACGTAAGGTCAAAACGCATTACAGGCCCATCCGTCACTTTTTTTCATAAATGATCTTTTCTTTACGACGCGATGTGCGATAAAACACTACAGCCCACAGCAACATTGTAATAATTACTACAAGACTTTAAAAATGCCCCTCGGTCACGAGCGAGCCGGCGCAGGAGAGATTTTCAGGAGTCGTTGGTCCCGCAATGACGCAAAGCCACGAACAGCAAGCTCATCGCTCCCGTAACAGGCTGCATGGCGCTCAAACGTTCCGTCTCCCAGTTTTGGCGTTGAATGCTTTGTCCGAGGGCGATTTCTTCGGAGCTTTTGCTTTAGCGGATCGATGGTGTCGCGTCGGCGCGCCAAACGTCACCAGTCTTCTCGTGCGCGCCGAGGCGTCAAATCGCTTGGGCGACCGTGATTATGCGTTCGACGATATCCAGCGCGCGCTGGAACTCGACCCGCTTCATCGAATCGCCAACCTCCGAATGCTGGATTTAGGCGACGACCGACAAAAGTTGAGATCGGCGCGCATCCTCATGAACCATGACCGGAGCTTGACGGAGCGGTGTCTTGCCGTTTTCGCGGGCGCCGAGATCAAGGGCGTGGGCGAACTCGCCGTTCTGGCCGATCGGGTGACCGGTTGGGCGGTCTGGCGCGCAGACACTGTCCCCAGATTGGCTTTTGAAGGAGCCGAAGCCGAGCCGTTATCCGTCATCCTGACTGCCGAACCAGCCCATAAATGGAGCGGCTATTTCGGCCGGGCGGTTGATTTCGAATGGCCACTTCCAGAGGCGCCTTTCAGCCGGGTCGCGCTTTTTATTGACGACGTCGAAATTTGCCATGTGGCGGGGAGTTTGTCTTCGGCCGATGTGATCGATTTAGACCGCATCGAATGCAAGGCATCGACGATTACGGTCATTGTTCCAGTATATGACGACTTCGAGGCGACGCGCGCCTGCCTGAACAGCGTCGAAGCCGCAGTAAAACGAACGCCAGGCGCCCAAATCCTGGTTATCGACGACGCCTCGCCAGATCGAGCCATCAAGACATTTCTGTCTGACTTCAAATCACAACCCAATCACCATGTGGTCTCCCACGCCTCCAATCAAGGATATATCGGCTCCGTAAACCACGGCCTGCGCCTTGTGACGCAAGGCGACGTGATCCTGCTCAATTCCGACACGAAAACGCCGCCGGATTTCGTGCGTCAACTGAACAAGCACTCCCGGAACGACCCAAATATTGGCACGATCAATCCCTTGAGCAACAATGGCGAGTTCGTGAGCTTCCCACGTCCTTACAGTAACAATGAGGTCGACGAGACTTCTCATCTTCGCAGCGTCGCGTTGCAATGACGGAAACGATCGATATTCCCAGCGGCACCGGATTTTGCCTTTACGTGACCCGGGCCTGTCTTGACGCGATTGGCGGATTGGCGACGGAATTCAGGAACGGTTATCTCGAGGACGCGGATTTTGGCTTGCGGGCGCGCGAGGCCGGATTTCGCAATGTTTGCGCGCCCTCGGTCTATGTCGCCCATCTTGGCTCCCGTTCATTCAAATCTGACAAAGCCGCGCTCGTCGCCAGAAATCGCAAGACGCTCGCGCGGCGATTCCCCGGCTATGAGACCGAATGCGACGCCTTCGTCGCAATGGACCCCCTGAGCGCCGCCCGGTGCAAAATCGAAGACAGTTTCCAGTTGCAAAAGAAACGGCGTTGCCTGATCGGCCCCATGCGTTTGGAGCCAGCGTTGCGCGAACGCGCCCGTCGTCTGGCCGAGGAGGGAGTGGAGTTGCTTTTGATCCTGTTCCACAGAAACGGCGAAACCTGGAAAGCGCTGCTGCGCGCTTCCAACGACGCGTCGCCTCAAAGCCTCAGCTTGCCGCTCGACGAAAATATCGCGCATTTCCTTGCGAAAATCGCCAAGTGGCCTTCGGATCGCGTGGAGTTGACCGGTTTGGCTGAATTTCCAGAATTGCTGTGCGAAAGCGTTTTCGATCTCTGGCCCCCTGGACCTGCTGGTCGTCGAGGCGATTTGGCGTCAACGTCTCGAAGAGACGCGCCCCGGCCGTTGCGCGGAGACGGATGACTTCACGCCGTGCGCACCCTGTCGGCAAATTCGCAACGTAAGCCTTCCTTTATCGGTGGCCACCCGTTGGCGGAAGGCCAGCGCCAAAGCGGAAACGGTCATTGGGCTGGATTCCATGAGCGGCGCTGCCTGCGGCGCCCCCGCGCGCCCTGTTTCACCGTCTCGCCGGCCCAGCGACAGCGATGATCCGCGACGACTAGGCGTCGTGATGCCTTATGAAACCCCTGAAACCTTGCGCCTCATGCTGGCGATAGGGCGCGACATCGCGCGATGGCGAAGTGATGTTTTTATTCTGGGGCAGACGAGTATAGACGATAAGTTGATCGCGAAAGGGTTGTTTGTAACCGGCGCGATCCCTGCGAATGAAATTGGCAGAGTCGCGAAACAATATCGAATAGGACGATATTTTCTGCCCTATCGGTTAAGCGCGCATTGGGCGCTTGAAAACTACCGTGATCTGCATCCGGCGCCGGCGGCATATTTCAACTGGGCGCCGGCCTCATTCCCTTGCGAAAGTCAAGACCTCTCACTCAACCCAGGTTTTTGCGACAAAAAGGTGGCCTCTTTTACTATGCAATTGGATTTAGCGAAGCGCCACGAATTTATGGCTGCCGAAACATGGCGATAAAATCGATATCGGGCATCAGCAGCGGTATGATCAGCGCCTTTTTCCGCGTGGATCATGCGTGTTTCGCCGGATATGTCGTCGATAAAAACGACATGTCGAGACAATTTGTTGTTCAGATCTTTATTGATAGCTTGCCCATTGGGGTCATGACTGCGGAAATATTCAGCGATGAACTCTTTGAACTGGATGTCGGCGACGCATGTTTTGGATTTTCATTCGATTTACAGCCGTCGCTTGTCGAAAACGCGAACCTGATCGAAGTCCGACTCGCCAATCTTGGCAACCTTGTCGGCGCGCCGGCAAACACAAACTCGCCCCGACGGTCAGCCCTCACAAATCATGGGAAGGCGCCTTCGGCGGATTGGCGGGCGCTGCGGCGGTAAGTCTGCTCTTTCTTGTTATTAAACCGGTGCAACTCACGTCTTATCTTAATTGGTGGCAATTAGTCATCATCGCTTTAGCCGTTAGTGTCATCGGACAAATGGGCGACCTCGTAGAATCATTATTCAAACGGAATACCAGCATTGAGTTCGGTAACATTTTCCGGGCACGGCGGCATGCTCGACCGGATGGATAGCATCGTTTTTGCAGTTGTTTTGGTGTATTACATTGTAGTGCTGTGTAAACTCAGGTAATTCGGTTTTTCTAAGAGTATTTTTACGTCTAAAGCCGCAGAGCCAAAGGCCCCAATGTTCTCTTCTCACTAAGTCCATCATTATTGTATTTGTCAGCAAGCTTATATAGGTTGGGACTAGAGCCCAGCTCCAAAGGAAGGAGTGCTATCGCACTCCTTCTCGTGCATCTTGAGGCTGTCCGAAATCTTCTGGATTGTCGGATCACCCTCCAGGGTGGCGGACAAGCGTCCGACGATGAATAAAAATGATATATTCAAGCAGAAGCTTGAATATTATCATCACCGGCTTGTCATTCCTACGTAGGTCTTAACCGGAGGCTATAGTACTCACGAAGTGATGTATACTTTGCGTTGCCATTCGATGCAAATGTACGACCTGATTGCGATTCGTCCCACACTCCTTCCGTTCTGGCACAGGACATATGGGCGAGATCTGATAAATAATTCCAAACATCAATTTTCGGACACCCTCGGATAAAGGGGTGGGTCGTTGTGTCTGGATTGACAAAAGGGGTGCATAAACGGCATCCCCGGTTTGAAGTGTAAATTAGTACTGCAGCAAAGAATATACCGGAACGCTCCCCAGGTTCTTTCGCCCCTTCAATGCCAGCAGCTCGATGACAAAGGCCGCTCCGATGATCTTTCATACATCTTCTTGATCAGATTTGTTACGGCTTTGGCGGTGCCGCCGGTGGCCAGTACATCATCAATTATCAGCACGCGTTGCCCTTGATTAATCGCATCCCGGTGCATTTCAATAGTATCCGTGCCGTATTCCAGCGCGTGTAGCCGGTGGGTGTCCCGGGGTAACTTACTTTCCCTGACGGACAAATCGGTCGCCGGTTTGTAGGCAATGGCAGGCCCGAAAAGAAAACCTCTGGCTTCCATCGAAACGACCATTTCAATATTCATGTTGCTGAAGTGGTCGGCGCGTACCTTTATCTGAGTCATAACATTCTTGTCCTGAAGTTTATATCTTTTTATTCAAAAGTTCGGCAGTTTTGGACTGACAGGTAGTTTGGAATGCGTGAAGAGCAAAAGATCTATCTCAAAAGGCGTGAAATGATCTTTTAGGAAGGTACGAATTTCTCCTCCCAACTTAGGCATCTTCTTTAAGAAAATTCAAACGCTTTATAGCCCGTGAAAGTCTGTGGGAGATAGCCCCCTGGGTTACTCCAAAAAACGCAGCTATTTCTTTTTGCTTCTTTTCTTCCCGGTAATACATTTCTATAAGATCTATTTCCCTTTGTGGGAGCTTTATTTTATAAAAGGAGAAAAATCCTCGAAATGGAAAAGATTGCGTTCAGAAATGGCACTAACCAACATATTATCACTCTTTATACCCTGATTGGACTCATCCTGAAATCTATTCTGTA
>CAWFBN010000165.1:0-14338 GCA_963813955.1 uncultured Alphaproteobacteria bacterium
TTTATCGAAAAACCCTCATCGACAAAATGGGGGGCTTCCGCACCGGGTTCGAAGGCGCGCAAAACTACGATCTGGCCTTGCGCGCGTCTCGCGAGACGACCCCTGCCCGGATCCGCCACATCCCGGCGATCCTTTATCATCGGCGCTTGGTGAACGACGACGCGCATTTGCAAAAAAACGTCGAAGCCGCGCGCCGGGCCAGAACGCAGCATTTGCTGGCGATCGGCGATGGCTCGACCCTTGAACCGCATCCCATGACCAAGCTTTACGACCGTGTGCGCCGGCCTGTTCCGGCGGTCGCCCCGCTGGTGTCATTGATCGTGCCGACCCGCAACGCCGCCTATCTGATGCGCCCCTGTCTCGAGGGGATCTTGCATCGGACCAGCTACAAGAATTTCGAAATCATCATCATCGATCACGAAAGCGATGAGCCGGAAACCATCGAACTTTTACAAGAAGCGTCGCTGGATCCGCGCGTCCGCATCATGCCTTACGAGGGCGAATTCAACTATTCCGACATGAACAACAAGGCGGTCGCGCTGGCGCGCGGCGAATTGATCGGCCTCATCAACAATGACATCGAGGTGATAGAGTCCGACTGGCTGACGGAAATGGTTTCGCTCGCCGTGCGGCCGGAAAATGGCGCCATTGGCGCGAAGCTGCTCTATCCGGACGGCAGCGTCCAACACGCGGGCGTGGTTGTTGGCCTTGGCGGCGGGGCGGGTCACACTTTCGCCAAGGCGCCCCGTGACGAGCCCGGCTATTTTTGGCGCTTGCAACTTCCCTCGAACATGTCGGCGGTGACGGCCGCGTGTCTGCTGGTGAAAAAATCCATTTTCGAGGAGGTGGGCGGCCTCAACGCGACGGAATTGAAAGTCGCGTTCAACGATGTCGATCTTTGTCTAAAAATCGCCGCGCGCGGATATTTCAACGTCTGGACGCCTTACGCGCTTCTCTATCATCACGAATTGCCTTCTCGCGGGTTCGACCATGACGATCCTGTCAAACACGAGCGGAACCAGCGCGAAGTCTCGTATATTCGCGAAATGTGGGGCGAAACCCTGAAGCGCGACCCGTTTTACAATGTTAACCTTTCGCTGTTTAGTCCGAATTACGAGTTGGGCTCGGCGCCGCGTCGTACGCGGCCGTGGAATAGACAAGCAACCGCCGACTTATTGCCTGCCGAGGTCATTCGACCTTTTTCGAAGTCCAAAACCAGCGCCAAAGCCGAAGCAGGCATAGTGCAGCCGCCGCAAAAGTGGTTCGCAATCGGGTGTCGAACTTGCTAAGGCTGAATGGAAGCTTCGGTCAGAAATCCCGGAAAAACCGCGCAACATGATTTACTATGACATTACCGATTTGCTGGATCATTTTCGTCATTGTTTGCGCGTGGGTGGCGTTGCGCGCGTCTCGACGGCGACCATCGCTCATTTCCAAGACATCGCGCAAAAGGGCGATTATTGTCTGATCGCCTATCATCCGGTCCTGAAGAAAACCGTCGTCACCGATTCCACCTTCCCGCCCGGCGCGCTTTCCGGCCCGGCTTTCAGCGCCTTTTTTGGCATGCGCTACAAGGGGCCTCATCCGCTCGACGCCTTTCTGGCGCGCCGCTACCGGTCCCGCTTTTGGCGCGTGATCCATAAACTGCGGCTTTCCGCCTCCAACGCGCTGACCGGCGGCAAGACCTTCCGCCGCAAAGGCGTTGGAGTTATCGCCGGCGCCGACAAGGATCTCGGGCGCGCTGTCTGGCGCGAGCCGGAATTCGCCAAGGGCGATGTCGCCTTCATCTCAGGCGGCACCCGCAGCTTCGGCCGGTTCCAATCCTTCATGGAAGCCGCCCGGCGCGATCAGGGCGTGCGGATCGTGCAGTTTCTGCATGACATCCTGCCCATCACCGATCCTGAGTTTTTCATGCAGGGGCATCCGATGCTGTTCGCCGATTGGTTGATCCGCGTGAACGCGGCCTCCGATCTGATCATCGCGACGACCCGGCAGACGGCCGAGGATTACAAGACAGCGATCATCCAGCGCGGCAAGAAGGCCGCGCCCGTGAGCGTCGTTGCGCTGGCGCATGAATTTATCGAAAACCCGGCGCAGGCGCAGTTCACCCCCCTTTACGAGCAGATTTCGACGCCGGTTCTTCAGGCCGCACGATTGCCTTATGTCCTGTGCGTCGGCACCCGTGAGATCAGGAAAAATAATCTTGGCCTTGCGCGCGTCTGGGAAAGCTTGCGACAAAAACATGACCTCAAGCTTCCGCGCCTGATCTTCGCCGGAAGGCAAGGCTGGATGAACGAGGAATTCGACCGTTTCCTGCAGCGCACCGGCAATGCGAATGGCAGCATCGTCATGGTCGAAAGTCCGTCAGACGACGAAGTCGCCTATCTCTACAAGAATTGCCTGTTCAGCGTCTTCCCGAGCTTTTGCGAGGGCTGGGGTCTTCCGATCGGCGAAAGCCTCTGGTACGGGCGGCCGGCGATCACATCCAATTGCAGCGCCATGCCGGAAGTGGCCGGCGAATATGCCGATTACGCCGATCCCTATGATCTCGAAACGCTCAAGGCGGCCGTGGAGCGCATGCTCGATCCCGCCTATCGTCAGGCCCGCGTCGAGGCGATCGCCGGGATGAAAAAGCGCAACTGGAAGAATTTTTCCGACGATCTCTGGCGCGAACTTAAAAGCGCATAACGGACGGAACCCGCGCATGCGGATCTATTACATCAATCTTGACCGCCATCCCGAACGCCGCGCCCATATGGAAGGTCTGTTGCGCGGCCTCGACTTCGAGCGCGTCGCGGCCATGGACGCCCGCGACTGGCCGCAACCGCCTGCGGGCCTGACGCGTTTCGAGCGCGCCTGCCTGCAAAGCCACCGCATCGCCTGGGTCCTGTTCCTGAAGACGTCGGAACCCTGCGCCTGCTTTCTCGAAGACGACGTCCATCTCGCGCCGGATTTTGCCGCCTACGTCAATAAAAACGACTGGGTTCCCCCGGACGCCCATGCGGTCAAGCTGGATACGTTTTTCAATCTCGTCATGCTCGACCACCGCGACATATCTCTCGGCGACCGGCGACTGGCCCGCCTGCATACCCGTCACGAAAGCTCCGCCGGCTATATTCTGACTCGCAAGGGCGCGGCCTTTTTTCTGATGGCCACCGAAAACCCAACCCTGCCGATAGACTATGTGCTCTTCCCGGAAGAGCCCCGCAAACAGGCGCTTAATCTTTACCAGCTGTCGCCGGCCATCGCGATCCAGGACAGCCTTTACGCCAAGCCATTACGGCGGCGGCGAGAATTTCGGCAGTTCGATTCAGAAAGTCGAATCGCATAAGCCCAAGCAAAAAGGCAAGAAAATCATCCATATCGCGAAGCGCGAACTGGCTCGCCTTTTCAAGCAGGCGCGGAGAATTCCAGGTCGCCTGCACAGAACGGTCATTCTTCGGCCTGAAACCGGAAATCATTCCATTCAAATAGATGCGGATCACAGTCCGCTGTAAAGTCGTTCGGCCAGATAACGCGGCAGGCCAGCCGCCAGAATTTTGTCCGCCGCCCGCTCGATATCGTAAGCCAGCCGCACGCTGGTCAGCGTCGCGCGCGCATCGTCGTAAAGGGCGAAAGCGGCGAGCGGATTGCCGTCGCGCGGCTGGCCGACCGCGCCCAGCACCGACAGCCAGCGCCGGCTGCGCGCCAAAGGCGTCGGCAGGTTGGGGGTGGGCTGGAAAGCCAGCGGCGGCTTGCCCGGCGCGATGTGATAGAGCTGAGGCCGATGCACATGGCCGCAAAAAGTGACATGGGCGCTGGTCGCATTGAGCGAACGCTCGGCTATTTCCGGCCCCGTCACATAGATGAAACGACGCGGCGCGCTGGCTTCGCCGTGGACGTAAAGCGTCTCGGCCCTCGCCGCGCTCACGGTCGAAGCCGTGAAGGGCATGGCGGCGAGAAAAGCCTTTTGCGCGCGCCAAGCTGGTCCGACGTCCATTCGATCGCGGCGCGCGCCATATCATGCATGCCGGCCGACGGCCCTTCCACCGCGGCGAGATCGTGATTGCCCATCAGACTGATCGCGCCGCGCGCAAAATCCTCGGCGACGCGGTCGACAATATAGGCGGGATCGGCGCCATAGCCGACGAGATCGCCAAGATAGACGAATTTTTCCGCGCCAAGACGCAGCGCCTCCGCGCGGCAGGCGTCGAAGGCTTCGCGATTGGCGTGGATGTCGGTCAGAAGGGCAATGAGCATGTTGATCCAGATCAACAGGCTTTATGCGCATTCAAACTTGACGCAAGGCAATTTCGCTGCCGGCTCAAAAAAGGCTGCCCTGCCCGCCTTCAGGCTTTTTTTTCGGCGGCGCTTCGCGCTTTTTGGCGCTGGCTTTGCGGCTCTGGCGCCGTTGTCGTCGAGCGGCGCGCCCGCCGTCGGCGGTGATTCGTCCGTCAAAAAATTGCACGCTCAGCCGCGTTCCGGCCGGCGCCTGAAGCGCCGAGCGCACGACGCCTTCGTCGTTGCGCACCAAAGCGAAGCCGCGCTGCAAAATGGCCCCATAGCCGAGCGCCAAGCGCATCTGCTCCAGATGGTCGAGTTTTTCGCGGCGCCGCTTCAGCATGGCCGACATGGCCGCGTCGAGCCGCGCCGCCAAAACCCGCCGCCGTTCCTCCCTCGCCCGCACATCGGCGCGCAAGGCGTTGAGGCGGGCCAGCGCGCGCGGCGCCAAAACTTTTCGCCAGACCGTCCAGCCGCTCCCGCCGCCTTTCGATCAGGCTTTTTCGCGCCGAGTCGAGGCGGAAGACCAGCGTGTTGAGCCGCCCCGTTGCGCGCGAAAGCTCGGCCTGCGGCGCGTGGCGGGCCAGCAGGCGCGACGCCTGCGCCAGATTCAAATGGCGCTTGCCGAGCGAGGCCGACAGGCTCGCCCGCAATTTTTCTCCAGCCCGGTCCAGCCCTTTGGCGCGGCGTGGCCAGCAGCGCATCGCCGAACGGCAGGGCGCGGACGAGCGCCCGCATCTCGTTGCGCCGCCGCTCCACGCTGCGGAAAATCGCGCCGGTGTGACGGCGGGCCAGATCGGCCAGATCGTTCAAAAGTTCGGCGCGCACCGGCACGGCCTTTTCGGCGGCGCCGGTCGGCGTCGGCGCGCGCAGATCGGCGACGAGATCGAGAAGCGTCCAGTCGGTCTCATGGCCGATCGCCGAAATCAGCGGAATCCGGCTTTCCGCCGCCGCGCGCAAAACCTCTTCCTCATTAAAGCTCCACAAATCTTCGAGCGAGCCGCCGCCGCGCGCGACGATCAGCAGGTCGGGACGCGGAATCTTGCCCCCCTGCGGCAGGGCGTTGAAACCGCGAATCGCCGCTCGCGACTTCCGCCGCCGAGGTTTCGCCCTGCACCCGCACCGGCCACACCAGCACGCGGCGCGGAAAGCGGTCATGCAGGCGATGGAGAATGTCGCGGATCACCGCGCCGGTCGGCGAGGTGACGATCCCGATGATGCTGGGCAGGAAGGGGATTTTCTTCTTGCGCGCCTCGTCGAAAAAGCCTTCGGCGGCGAATTTCTTGCGCCTTTCCTCCAGCAGCGCCATCAGCGCGCCGATGCCGGCCGGCTCCAGTTGCTCGATGACGATCTGATAGGAGCGATTTGCCGGGAAAAGTGGTGATTTTTCCGGTGGCGATGACTTCCATCCCTTCCTGCGGCTTGATCCGCAGGCGGGAGAAAACGCCCTTCCACACCACCGCGTCGATGCGGGCGCTGGCGTCCTTGAGGCAGAAATAGGCGTGGCCGGAGGAATGAGGGCCGCGATAATTGGAAATCTCGCCGCGCAGCCGCACATGGCCGAACTGGTCCTCGATGGCGCGCTTGAGCGCGCCCGAAAGTTCCGAGACGGTCAGTTCCGGCGCATTGGTGAGGGGTGCGGAATCGCTCATGACGAGAAACTAACGCAATTGGAGGTATTGGGCGAGATTTTGGCGCAAATTATGCTCGCCGGCATCAAAGCCCATTTTCGCCCGGAGCACCCATGCCGTCGATCAGAGTCGCCCAGTTGACAGAACAGGGCCAGGACATGGTGATCGTCATCATGGACCCCGCCTTCGCCCGCGCTTCGCCGACCCAGCAGGAGGCGACGATCACCCAGTTGCAAACGCGCTCCGACGCCTGCGGCCTCAAGGGAACCATCGCCATGGTGTGGGACGCGGGCGGCAAGCTGGATTATCTCGCGCCACAGCCGTGGCATGATTTTTTCCGCAGCCTCACCCTCGACGACGTGCGCAGCCGGATCAACGCCGAAATTTCGTGGTGACGATCTGCGCGCGCTCGCCTAAACAGGCGGGACTGTGCAAGGAAACACCATGAACGTCCTCCTCATCGGCTCCGGCGGCCGCGAACATGCGCTGGCCGTGGCGCTGGCCAAGAGCCCGCTGCTGGAAAAGCTTTTTGTCGCGCCGGGCAATCCGGGCACGGCCAAGGTTGCGCATAACGTCGCGCTCGATCCCGCCGATTTCGCACGCCGTGATCGCCTTTTGCCACGTCCAGGCCATCGGTTTCGTCGTGATCGGGCCGGAACAGCCTCTGGTCGACGGACTGGTCGATGCGCTGGAGGCGGCGGGCATAAAAGCTTTCGGGCCGAGCAAAGCCGCCGCGCGGTTGGAGGGCTCCAAGGGGTTCACCAAGGATATTTGCGCCAAATATCACATTCCCACCGGGGCCTATCGCCGCTTCACCGAACGCGAACCGGCCTTGGCCTATTTGCGCGAACAGGGCGCGCCGATTGTCGTCAAGGCCGATGGCCTCGCCGCCGGCAAGGGCGTCATCGTCGCCATGACTTTGGCCGAAGCGGAAGCGGCGGTGGAAAGCCTGTTCGACGGCGCCTTTGGCGTGGCGGGCGCGGAAGTGGTGATCGAGGCCTTTCTCGACGGCGAGGAGGCCTCGTTCTTCGCGCTTTGCGACGGCGACAAGGCGCTGGCCTTCGCCTCGGCGCAGGATCACAAGCGGGTCGGCGACGGCGATCAGGGTCCCAACACCGGCGGCATGGGCGCCTATTCCCCTGCCCCGGTCATGACGCCCGAAATTTCGGCGCGGGTCATGGCGGAAATCATCGAGCCGACCGTGGCGGCGATGAAGGCCGAAGGCTGCCCGTTCAAGGGCGTGCTGTTCGCCGGCCTGATGATCGGCAAACATGGTCCGCAACTGATCGAATTCAACACGCGCTTCGGCGACCCGGAATGTCAGGTGATGTTGGCGCGACTGGAAGACGACCTTCTGGGCCTGTTGCTCGCCTGCGCCGAAGGCCGACTGCCCGACGCCGTGCATCTGTCGCCCAAAACCGCGCTGACCGTGGTGCTGGCGGCGCAAGGCTATCCGGCGACGCCAAAAAAGGGCGGCGTCATCGAAGGGATTGAAAAGGCCGAAGCCATCGAGGGCGTCAGCGTCACCCACGCCGGCACGCGTCTGGCCGAGGGCAAGCTGCTGGCCAACGGCGGCCGGGTGCTCAATGTCACCGCACTGGCCGGCGATGTGGCCGCAGCGCAGGCGCTCGCCTATCGCGGCGTGGACGCCATCAATTTTCCGCAAGGCTTTTGCCGCCGCGACATCGGCTGGCGCGCCATCGGGCGATAGGATTGAAACTCATGCAGGCTCTCTCATTCGATAAAAAAGGCGATCTTTCCGCGCTGGCCCTGATCCAACGCCCGATCCCCGTTCCGGGCGAAAACGAGGTGTTGGTCGAGGTCAAGGCGGCGGGACTCAATCCGAGCGACGTGAAAAACGTCCTCGGCTTTTTCCCCTATACGACCCTGCCGCGCATACCCGGCCGCGACTTTGCCGGCGTCGTTCGTCAGGGACCGGCGGAACTGATCGGCAAGAACGTCTGGGGCACGGGGCTCGGGCTGGGATTTACCCATGACGGCTCGCACGCCGAATATCTGGTTCTGCCGGCTGGCGGCTGCGCGGATTTGCCCGACAAAACTCTCCTTCGTGCAGGCGGCGGCCTGTGGCGTGCCCTATACCACCGCCTGGGACGGCATTCGCCGCGCCAAAGTCGGGCCGGGACAAGACTTTTCTGGTCATCGGCGCCAATGGCGCGGTGGGACGCGCGGCCATCGCCTTGGGCAAGGCTGTTGGGCGCCAGGGTTGTCGCGGCGGTGCGGCGGCCCGAACAGGCGGCGGCGCTCGAAAATCTCGGATATGAGAGTTTGCTGCTGGGCGCTCCCGAAAAGCTGGGCGAACAGGTTTCACAAAAATGTGGCGCTTTCGCCGACGCCATTTTCGACACCACCGGGGCCTGGCTGCCGGCCTCCGTGCGCGCCGCCGCCAATCATGGCGCGATCTGCGTCATCGCGCCGCCCGGCATGGGGCAGTTGACGGTCGATTTCCCGGTGCTGGATTTTTACCGGCGCGGATTGCAACTGATCGGCGTCAACACGCTGCTGCACGACACGGTGGCTTGCGCGAAAATGCTCAACGAATTTGCCGGATTTTTCGAATCGGGCGCCCTGCCGCCGCCGCCCGCGCCGGAAGAGACGCCGCTGGCGAAGGGCCTTGAGGCGTATCGGCTGGTCAATGAGGGATTTTCGGGGAAGATCGTTTTTGTGAACGGCTGAGTTTACCCTACGCCTTCGCGGAGCGAATAGCCCGCGCCGCGCACGGTTTGCAGCAGGGGCGTCTCGTGTCCCTTGTCGATTTTTCCGCGCAGTCGCGAGATGTGCACGTCAATCACGTTGGTCTGGGGATCGAAATGATAATCCCAGACATTTTCGAGCAGCATGGTGCGCGTCACCACCTGTCCCGCGTGGCGCATCATGTATTCGAGCAGGCGAAATTCGCGCGGCTGGAGGACGATCTCCTTGCCTGACCGGAAAACCTTATGCTTGAGGCGGTCGAGTTCAAGATCGCCGACGCGGTAAAACGCCTCTTCGCCGAGGCCGCCCTGGCGGCGGCGCGCCAGAATTTCGACGCGCGCCAGCAATTCGGCGAAAGCATAAGGTTTTGACAGGTAATCGTCACCGCCGGCGCGCAGACCCTTGACGCGATCATCAACCTGCCCGAGCGCCGACAGGATCAACACCGGCGTGTCGTTTTTCTGCGCCCGCAAGCCGCCGATCAGAGAAAGGCCGTCGAGCTTGGGCAACATGCGGTCGACAATCAGCACGTCATAGCCGCCAGCTTCGGCCATGGCGTAACCAGTCAAGCCGTCAGCGGCTGAATCGGCGATGTGGCCTGCCTCGCGAAAAGCCTTCACGAGATAGGTGGATGCCTGGAGGTCGTCTTCGATGATCAAGATTCGCATGCATTACTTATAAAGCAAAACAAAAAAAGCGGCAGGCCAGTTGGGGATCCCGGCCTGCCGCTGCGCGTAAATCGCGCCTATCTCCTCAGGAAGGATCTGAGGAGAGAGCCAGGAAATGCGTGTTATCTCCAGACCTTACACGCAACAGCACGGCGTGGCGACCCTCCTTTTTGGCGGCATCCAAAGCCTTGACGACATCATCCGGCCCAGCGACCGGCTTGCCGCCAGCGTCGAGAATCACGTCGCCGGGACGCAGGCCCTTTTGCGCAGCCGCGCCTTCCGGATCGAGATCCGTCACCACAGCGCCTTCCTTGCCGGCGCCGGGAACTTCATCCGCAGCCGACAGCGACAGGCCGAAGCCGGCGAGCGCCGTCTTGGCCGCCTTGCCTGGCGGCGGCGTGACCGCAGCTTCCTTGTCGGCCGGCAACTGGCCGAGCTTGACGCTGGCGGTCTTTTCCGCGCCATTGCGAAGATAGGACAGGTTCACGGTCGCGTTCGGGTCCGAAGGCCGCGATCTTGCGCGACAATTCGCGCGGGCCCTCGACCTCCTCGCCATTGATGCCGATAATGACGTCGCCCGAAACGATACCGGCGGACGACGCCGGCGTATTGGGCTGCGCTTGCGCGACCAGGGCGCCATGGGTCGATTTCAGGCCGAGGCTTTCGGCGATTTCCTGCGTCACCGGCTGAATCTGCACGCCGATATAGCCGCGCGTGACCGAGCCCTTGTCCTTGAGCGCGGCGATCACGTCCTTGGCCACCTCGGACGGGATGGCGAAGCCGATGCCGACGCTGCCGCCGGAAGGCGAATAGATCGCCGTGTTGACGCCGACCACTTCGCCCTTGGCGTTGAAGGTCGGGCCGCCGGAATTGCCGCGATTGACCGCCGCGTCGATCTGCAGGAAGTCATCATACGGACCCGAGCCGATATCGCGGCCTCGCGCGGAAACAATGCCCGCCGTGACCGTGCCGCCAAGGCCGAAGGGATTGCCGACCGCGATCACCCAGTCGCCGACTCGCGGCATGGTCCCCGCGAATTGCACATAGGGATAGGTCCCCGGCTCGGTGATCTTCAGCAGCGCCAGATCGGTCTTCTTGTCCACGCCGATGATCTTGGCCGGCACCGTCTTTCCGCCTTCGATCGTCAGCGTGACTTCAGTGGAGTTTTCGACCACGTGATTATTGGTGACGACATAGCCGTCGGAGGAAATGATGAAGCCCGAGCCCAGCGCCTGGCCCTTGTGCGGATGCGGCTGATTGCCGTGCAGGTCCGCCGTTCTGGCCGCCGAAGCGCTTGAAGAAACGGTAGAGCGGATCGTCGGGCGACATCGGCGGCATGCCGGGGGGCAGGCCTTCGCCGCCAAAGCCCGGAGCTTCGCTATCGGCGTTTTCGACCATGTTGACCTTGACCGCGACGACGGCGCCCTTGACCCTGTCGACCATGTCGGCGAAGGACACCGGACCGGAAAAATTCATGCCCTGGGTCAGCGGCGCTTCGGCATGGGCCGGAAGCATGGCGATGCTGGCGGCCGAGCCAGTCAGGGCGGCGGCGCCAACGGCGCCAAGCATAAGCGCCCGCGTCCGGCGTCTTGAGCGCAAGGGCGCCAGGGAATGATCGGAAGAACGCGCGGTCCAGTTTAACATCAAGGGCTCCAATCCAGACAACATGGGGCGGCGAAGTGTCATCGCCGTCTTTCGTCGTGGACTATGGAGGGAGCCGTCTTACGTCCCCGTTTCGGGCGAATGAATTTTTTGTAATTTTGCCGCGGTCAAGATGGGACGGCGGCCGATTCCTTAAATTTCCTGAGGGCGGCCAGCGCGCAATTCCGCTTCCAGTTTACGCAACAGGTCGAAAATGGGGGTGTTCTGCAAGGTTTTTTGCTCGGCCAGCGCGGCAAGCGCGGCGTTCAGGTCTTCGACCATTCCCCCGTCCACGCCATTGGACGCGGCATCGGCGCGGGCAACCGTCGTCCCGCCTTTCGCCTTCAGATCGGCGAAGAAAAACGAAGGCCGCACCTGAAGAACTCTTGCAAATGGCCGCGAGCTGGCTCGCGCCGATCCGCTCGAAACCGCTTTCGAATTTCTTGATCTGATGAAGGGAAAGACCAAGCCCGGCGGCGAAAGCCTCCTGGCTCATCCCTCGAAACTCGCGCGTCCGCCGCACGCGCATCCCGATGTGCTTGTCGATTGAATTCACAGATTTCGACTTCGCCATAACAACCGTTCCGCTCGAATGCGCTGGCTCACCGCAGCCAATCAGCACCTATCAAGCATTTGATATATGATAGATGAACGGTGATTATTTCGCATAAAACGGGCGTCGATGGAAGCCCTGTCACCGCTCGGAATCGGCTGGAAGCCCTGCGGTGTTTACCCCCGGCGAAGCCGCCAGCAGAGCTTTCAACTCCTCGCTCTCTTCCTTCGAGAGCGGCGCTGGCGCCTCTTCGGCCGATTTGGAGCGGCTCGATGTCCAGATCGCCAACACGCCCAGGGCCAGAAGTGCGAAGGGTGTCAGCCACAGCAACCAGGTGTCCCAGACGAAGGGCGGCTTGAGCAGGATGAAATTGCCATAGCGCGCGACCAGAAAATCGCGGATGGTCGAGTCGCTTTCGCCGGCCTTGAGATGTTCGCGCACCAGAATGCGCAAATCCTTGGCGAGCGTGGCGTCCGAATCGTCGATCGATTGGTTCTGGCAGACCAGGCATCGCAGGTCCGCCGAGATTTTTCGCGCTCTCTGTTCGAGTTGGGCGTCTGGCAGGATTTCATCGGGCTGCACGGCGAAAGCGGGCGGCCGCAAAACTCGTCGCCAGCATGAACAGGGCCAGAAGGGCGAAAAGGCGCGCTTTCATCGTCAACTCGCCGTTTGCGCGTTGGAGGGCATTTTCAAAGCCCGGCGCGCGACGCCGACGCGCAAACGCCGATCGCTGAGCGACAATCCGCCGCCGAAGGCCATGACCAGCGAGCCGAGCCAGATCAACGAAACCAGCGGCTTCCAGTAAAGCCGCGCGTCAATGGTCCCGTTGTCATTCTGATCGGCGATGCTGACGTAGATCTGACCGAAATTGAGCGTGACGATTCCCGCCTGCGAGGTCGACATGCGCCGCGTGCTGAAAAAACGCTTGGACGGCTCCAGCAGCGCCACAACCTCGCCGCCGCGCCTGATGGTCATATGGGCGACGGCTTCCTTGTAATTCGGCCCGACGTCGGAGGTCGTGCCCACGACTTCAAGCCGATAGGGGCCGACGTCATAGACTTCGCCCGCTTTCATCGCCACCACCTTTTCGACGCCCCACCCCGTCGCCGCGAGGCCGAGCAAGGTGACGCCCAGCCCGGCATGGGCGAAGGCCGAGCCCCAGGCCGACAAGGGCAGGCCTTTTCCGCGAGCAAAGGCGTTTTTCGACTTGAACAGGCCGGCCGGGAAAATGCGGCCGTAAACTTCCACGAAGGAGCCGACGATCAGATAGACCGCGACGCCCGCGCCGATGACGGCGAGGGCCGGCGCGCCCTGCACCGCGTAAAACATCGCCATGGCGATGAAGCCGCAGAGCGCGGCGAAGAACAGCCTCTGGATGGCGCCGAGCAGGTCGGCGCGTTTCCACGCCAGCATCTGGCCGATCGGCATGATGAGCAACAGCGGCGCGAAAAGCGGCCCGAAGGTCAGGTTGAAAAAGGGCGCGCCGACCGAAATCTTGTCGATCCGTTCCACGCTTCGAGCGCCAGCGGATAAAGCGTGCCGACGAAAACGGCGGCGCAGGAGGCCGTGAGCAGCAGGTTGTTGAGCACCAGCGCGCCTTCACGCGACACCGGCGCGAACAGCCCGCCCTTCGACAGGGTCGGAGCGCGCAGCATGAACAGGAACAGCGAGCCGCCGATGAACAGCACCAGAATGGCGAGGATGAACAAGCCGCGCTGCGGGTCGCTGGCGAAGGCGTGGACCGAGGTCAGCACGCCGGAACGCACGAGGAAAGTGCCGAGCAGCGACAGCGAAAAGGTCAGGATGGCGAGGAAAATCGTCCAGATTTTCAGGGCCTCGCGCTTCTCCATCACGGCGGCGGAATGCAGCAGCGCCGTTCCGGCCAGCCAGGGCAGCAGCGAGGCGTTTTCAACCGGGTCCCAGAACCAGAAGCCGCCCCAGCCCAGCGTGTAATAGGCCCAGTAGGAGCCCATCGCGATGCCGAGCGTCAGAAAGCACCAGGCGGCGAGCGTCCAGGGCCGGATGAAACGGGCGAAGGCGGCGTCGATGCGTCCACCGATCAGCGCGCGCCGCCGCCAGCGAAAACACGATCGAGAAGCCGACATAGCCGAGGTAAAGCAGCGGCGGATGGATGGCGAGGCCGGGGTCCTGAAGGATCGGATTGAGATCCGCGCCTTCGAGCGGGGCCAGCGGCAAACGCGCGAAAGGATTGGACGTCAGCAGGATGAACAGCAGGAAGGCGGCGCCGAGCAAGCCCTGCACCGAGAGCGCATCGGCCAGCAGACGCGGTGGAATGGCGCGCGAAAACACCGCCATGGCCGCGCCGCTGAGGGTCAGGATCAGCACCCACAGCATCATGGAGCCTTCATGATTGCCCCAGACGCCGGAAATTTTGTAGACCAGCGGCATATTCGAATTTGAATTCTCGACCACATTGGCGAGCGAAAAGTCGGATACGACATGGGCGTAAGTCAGCGCCGCATAAGACAGGGCGACAAAGAGGAACTGAGTCAGCGCCGTGGGGCGCGCTAGCGCCATCAGCCGCCCGTCGCGCGCCCGTGCGCCCCAGAAGGGCAGGATCGTCTGCATCAGGGCGATCGCCAGCGCCAGAACCAGCGCGTAATGGCCAACTTCGACGATCATTGCGCAACTCCACTGGCGGTCTTGCCGGCAGGCGGCGCCCGGCCGTAGCTTGCCACATTCCCTGCTTTTTCAACGCGTCCGCGACCTCGCGCGGCATATAGCGTTCGTCATGCTTGGCGAGAATGCTGTCGGCGCGGAACACGCCGCCCTTGTCGAGCGCGCCTTCGGCCACCACGCCCTGCCCTTCCTTGAACAGGTCGGGCAACAGGCCGGTATAGGCGACGGGAACG
>CAWFBN010000166.1:0-17596 GCA_963813955.1 uncultured Alphaproteobacteria bacterium
TAGGGGCCGCCCAAAACCTTCGGGCGGCCCGGTTATTCGATTAGCCCAGAGCCTTTTCAAGCTGGGCTTCGACATATTCCCAGTTCACCAGGCTGTCGATGACGGTCTTGATGAATTTGGGACGCAGGTTGCGGTAGTCGATGTAATAGGCGTGTTCCCACACATCGATGGTCAGGATCGGCGTCGCGCCGTGGATCAGCGGGTTTTCGGCGTTGGGGGTCTTGGAAACCGCGACCTTGCCGTCCTTGACCGCCAGCCAGGCCCAGCCCGAGCCGAACTGGGTGAGACCGGCCTGCGACAGGTCTTCCAGCGCCTTTTCGACCGAGCCGAAGCCGTCGATCAGCGCCTTCTCGACCTTGCCGGGAACTTTGCCGCCGCCATTCGGCTTCAAATATTTCCAGAATTCGCTGTGGTTCCAAACTTGCGCGGCGTTGTTGAACACCGGCGCGTTCTTGCCATAAGAGCCGGTGATGATCTGCTCGATCGGCAGGCCTTCCCATTCCGTGCCCTTGAGAAGGTTATTACCGTTGGTCACATAGGCGGCGTGATGCTTGTCGTGGTGAAACTCCAGGGTTTCCGCGGACATGTGGGGGGCCAGCGCGTCATAGGCATAGGGAAGGGGATCGAGAATGAGGGTCATGCATAGTCTCCTGAGGGAGGAAGGCGGCGCTGTGGAAACGCCGGGGCGAACGGTAAGGAACCCGACGTTCAGAAGCAAGAACGCAGCCACGTCAAAACAGGTCCAAATGGAGAGTCGAATTTAACCATTTTCGAATTATGATGCGTCGGGACGGCTTTGCGGCCATTGTTAATTCCCTAGCGAAAAGGCAATGACGAAGGTGAGAGCAGATCGAACAGTCATAGTCATCGGCGTCTTTCTTTTCATTCTGGGATTGGCTGTCGCCTGGAACGGTTACGGCTATGTTCGCGATGAACGCGGCTGGACATTGGTGATTTCGGGAACGGTCGTCTTTTCCACCGGCCTGCTTCTCGTCGCACTTGGCCTCGTCTTGCGCGAATTGAGGGCGATCGCCGGTTCCGCCGGCCAGGGCGACGTTGCTGCTGGCCAAAGCCAAAACCCTGCACCTGAAGGATTTCGACGAGGACTCCGTCCGCGCCGCTGCCGCCGCGCGGCCTTTGTGCCGGAAGAGCGCGCAGCCGCTGCGGAATTCGCTCCTGTTGAAGAGGAATTCGAACTGCCGGTCGCAAAAGAGACCGACTGGAAAGCCGGACGGGCTTCGCGTCTGCATCTGCCGCGGGTGGACGAGATCGCTGCTGAGGCGGGCGCTGCCAGAAACCCGGATCCGCTGGCCTGGATGGTTCGGCCGGAAAAGCCGAAGCCTGTTTCCCCGCCGCCCCCGCCGCCGTTGGAGGATGAAGAATTCGAATCGTCGGCTGGAACCGGAACAGAGGGAATTTCGCTCAGGAGCCGCAGGCAGGAGCCGTTGCGACGCGTGGAAACGCCAAGTGCGCCGAACTGCCGGCGGAGCTGCCGGAAGCGGAAGATCTGACCGGCAGTCTGGACGCGCCCGAAATGGAGGAGCCCGCGCCCGCTTCTCAACCGAAAGCGGAATTAGAAATCAGAACTGGAGCCGGAGTCTGAGCCGAGCCAGAACCAGAACCAGAACCGGAACCAGAACTGGAACTGGAGCCGGCGCCAGCGACTGAAGCCGAGCTGTTGCCGCAAGGCGCGGCGTCGGGGGAACAAGCGGCCCAGCCCGAAATTATTGGCCGTTACGAGGCGCATGGCGCGCATTACGTCATGTATGCCGATGGTTCAATCGACGCCGATACAGCGCATGGCGTTTACCAATTCGCCTCGATGGAAGAATTGAAGCAGTTTCATCGCTCGGCAGGAATAGCGATTATTTCACCGCCTCGATCGCAAAAGCCCAGCGCAGGGCGACTTCGTCCAGTTGATCATAGCGGCCGGACGCGCCACCGTGGCCAGCCTCCATATTGGTCTTGAGCAGGATCGGCCCTCCGCCGGTCATCCGGGCGCGCAATTGTTGCGCCCATTTGGCGGGCTCCCAATAGGTCACGCGCGGATCGGTCAGCCCGCCCTCGATCAAGATGGGCGGATAGGCTTGCGCCTTGACGTTTTCATAAGGCGAATAGCCGAGGAGGAGGCGCAAGACCTCGGCGTCCTCGATCGGGTTGCCCCATTCGCGCCATTCCGGGGGCGTCAGCGGCAGCGAGGCGTCGCAAATCGTGTTGACGACATCGACGAAAGGCACTTCGGCGATCAGCCCTCCGAAAAGCTCGGGCGCCAGATTGGCGACGGCTCCGATCAGCAAGCCGCCGGCGCTGCCGCCTTCCGCAACGATTTTTCCCGGGGCGGTCAGGCCTTCCGCGCAAAGATGGCGCGCGCAGGCGATAAAATCGGAAAAAGTGTTGGGCTTGTGTTCGAACTTGCCCGACCTCATACCAGCGCCGAGCCTTTTTCGGTTCCGCCGCGCACATGGGCGATGGCGTAGACAAAGCCGCGATCGATCAGGCTGAACCGGGTTTCGTCGAATGAATCGGGCAGGGCCACGCCATAGGCGCCATAGCCATAAAGCAGAACCGGACCCGGACCGGGCGCCCGATCCTTGCGCCAGACCATGGAAATCGGCACTTTTTCGCCATCCGGCGCCGGGGCGAAGGTCAGCCGCGACGCATAGGCGGCGGGGTCGTGGCCGGTGGGTATGATCTGGCGCTTGAGCAACACGCGCTCGCCTGTCGCAAGATCGACATCGTAAATTTCTTCCGGCTCGGTCAGGGAGGAATAGGACAGCCGCAGGATCGGCCGGTCGTAATCGAAATTTTCCTGCGAAGCGCAAATGGCAGCAGGGCTGGTCGAAGGCGATGATGTGTTCCTCGCCGGCGCGGGAACGCACGACCAGACGGGGACGACAGTCTTCGCGCTCCAGCCAGACCAGATAATCGGCGAAAACCGTGGCGTTGAAGATCATCCGGCCGGGGATATGCGGCGACCTCCTCGCGCCATTCGGATGAGTCCAACGCATCGAGAGGCGCGGAAACCAGCTTGAAATCACCGGCGCCGTCGGCATTGGTGCGCATATAGAGCCGGTCGTTTCCCGGTTCGACATCGTAGCGCAAGCCGGGCCGACGCGGCAGGATTCCCCGCGCCGGCGCGGTGGGGTTGGCCAGGTCGACCAGCCAGCATTCCGAGCAGTCGTGATCCCCGACCGTGATGATGGCGTAGCGGCGCGACCGCGAGGCGCGCAGCCACACAAACCAGGCCGGATCCCTTTCCTCGAACACCAGACGGTCGCTCGCCGGATCGGCGCCAATCTCATGCAGATAAACTTCGGCGGTGCGGAAATCCGAGTCCATGCGGGTGTAGAGAAAGGCGCGCGAGTCGCGCGTCCACACGATAGCGCCGTCAGTGTTCTCGACGATATCGGCGCCGTCAGTCCCAATACTGAGATCGCGCCAGCGAATGGTGTGCAATTCATCGCCATTGTCGTCGCAGCTCCAGGCGAGCCAGCGATGGTCCGGCGAGTGAAGCGATTCGCCAAGGCTGAAATAGGCCTTTCCCTCCGCTTCGAAATCGCCGTCGAGCAGGATCGTCTCGTCTCCGCCCGATGTCGGCCGGCGGCAGACCAGTTCATGCTCGCCTTCCTCGCGATAGCGGCGGTAATAGAGAAAAGCGCCGTCGCGCGCCGGCGGATCACTGTCGGTTTCATCGATTCGTCCGCTCATCTCTTCTTGGATCGTCTCGGCGAGCGGTTGAAGATCGGCCAGCACGTGATCGGCATAGGCGTTTTCGGCTTCCAGAAGCTCGCGGATCTCGGCCGGCAATTTGGCGGGGTCCAGAATCGCCTCGCGCCAGTTTTCGGCGCGGATCCATGCGTAGTCATCAGGTATATCAATCTCATTCGCGCGGCGGCTCACGGTCAGGCGCTTCGCGCGGGGCGGCTCGAAGACATGGGCTTTGGCGAAGGGCGGCATCGGAGAACCTCTATTGCGGACGCGGTCGATTTTATAGTCATACCATGGCCGGCGAATATTCTGCTCGCAAGCTGTTCGGGCTTAGCCCGATTTGCAGGATTTTTCGATGGTTTAGCAAGAAAATGGTCGTCTGTCCGGCTGCCTGCCGCATCGCCAAAGTCGGATTTTTATTTATCGATTGCACCCCAATTCTGTAGCAAGTTGCGGCGCACAAACAAATCTGCGTGAAAAACCGTCGATTACCGAGCGCAAGCTGTTGCAATGTCGGTAATTTTGGCATATCCAGTAGTCAACGGGCGAACTACAGCATGCTCTATGCAACTTCATTGCGGTGAGTGTGTTCAGATGGGCCTGTCGTGAAAAATGAAACTGCGTCAAGGAAAGTCCGTCAGCTATGAGCGAGACAAGCACACAAAATTACATTGAACTGGCAGCCGATATCGTTTCGGCTTATGTCAGCAATAATTCCGTTCCCGCCTCTGACCTTCCCGCGTTGATCAGCGATGTCCATTCCGCTCTGTTACGCGTGACGAGCGGCGTCGCTCCCGTCGTAACCGAGGCTCCTAAGCCTGCGGTTCCGGTCAAGAAATCCATCACCAACGACTTCATCATCTGTCTTGAGGATGGTAAACAATTCAAGTCGCTGAAGCGGCATCTGCGCACCCAGTATAACATGTCGCCGGAAGACTATCGCGAGAAGTGGGGTCTTGGCTCTGACTACCCGATGGTGGCGCCGAATTACGCCAAGGCGCGCTCACACCTCGCCAAGCAGATGGGCCTCGGCCAGCAGCGCCGTCGCGCCGTCCGCGCCAAGTAACGCGTCAAGCTCATCAACTCTTTACTGTGACGCCTCAGATTTCGCCAGCCGAAATCGGGGGCTTTTTTTCGAGGTCAAATCTGCGATCGGCTTTCCCGCCCTTACCGATCAAGGTCGCAGCCGCCATGCGGGAATGCGGTCGCCGGAGTTCAGCGTATCCCGACTGACAGCCGGGGTTTAACCGCGCGGCTTGCGCGGCAAGGGCGAGGCAGCTTTCCGGCGCCGAAGCGCATTTCTTGCCGGCGGCGTCAACAGCGTTCTGGCCGAGGCTGGAAGCCTGATGAGTTGCCGCGAGCGCGGTCTGACGAACAAGCGCGGTAGCATCCGTTCCTTCCTGAGCGGCAATTCGGCTGAACACGAGTCCGAGCCAGAACAGGCATCGAAACAGAGAGAACATGGGCCGGCCTTTCGCGACATTCCGTTCAATCTAGCAGCGATGTGTCGATATTTGATCAAGATGTTTGCTTAAATGCCGGGTCCTGCGGCAAAGCTTTGTTTACTTTCGGATAAGAATTTGGAAACCAAGCCTAAACCATATCGCGCAATGGGCCTGGGCCATCGGCGCCGCGTTTCCGCCATTTAGCGTTCACTTAACGTGAGGCGCGCAAAGTGAGTTTGGTCCGACGCAGCCCTCGCAGCGTCCCCTTCACGAGACTAAGTCCATGTCGCGCGCAAAAGCGTTCGCAAACAGTGCTTCAGGCCGATCGGACGAAAGCTCGGCGGGGAGCTTTGGCGAGGGCGAGCAGACGCGCCAGGAAAAGATGAGCCAAACGATCGTCGCTCAATTCATCTGGCTGCGTCTGGCCCTGACCCTGCCCGTCATGGCGCTGGCGCCGGTCTTTCTTCTGCTGCGCGGCGCGCCGCGTTTTTGCGACGCGCTGACCTTCGCCTTGCTGCTCATGCCGCTGACCGGCGTCACCGTCCTGCGCCGGTCTGGCAGCCTCGAAAACGCTTTGAACATCGCCCAATCGATCTGCGTCGGCGCGATGATCCTGCTCGGCGTGACGCTGACCTGCGCGAATGGCGCGCTTGGCGTCGGCGCGGTCGCCTGTTTCCTGCTGGCGCTGCTGGAGGCGGCGGCGGGCGCGGCCGCAGGCGTCGCCAAACGCGTCGTGTTTTGCGGGGCGGCTATTGCGCTCGCCGCCGTCGTCGCCCTTGCGTTGGCGACCTCCCTCGGATTCCTGCAACCGCGCAGCTGATTTGGGCGCTCCGCTCGACGGCGCCATTCTGGCGGCTGCGGCGATCTATGGCGCGCTGCTGGCGGTGTGGAGCGCGCGGGTGGCGGAAATGCGCGACGGCGCGGCCCGCCAGGACCAGACATCCCTTCGCGAATTGACCGCAACCCTTTCCGATGTCGTGCTGCGCATTGACGCTGGCGGTCGAGTTGTCGAGGTCGTGACCCGGCCCGAGGAAAGCTTCGGCTGTTCGCCCAATTCGCTGCTCGGGCGCGGGTTGTTCGAGCGCATCCTGGTGAGCGACCGGCCCCATGTCCTGAAATGCATCTCCGACACGACCAGAAGCGAGATCCCGGCCTGTATCGAGTTTCGCCTGCGCGCCGGTCCGGAAGGGCAGGGCGGGACCAAGGCGCCGCCGCATTTCATCTGGGTCGAACTGCGGGCGCATCGGTCGCAAGCGGGCGGGAGTGCTGGCGTCGCTGCGCGACCTGACGCCGATGAAGGACGCGCAGGCGGAAAGCCTTGCGGCGCAGGAGGCGGGCGAAAAAATCGGCCTTTGCAAGGACCGGTTCCTCGCCAATGTCAGCCATGAATTGCGCACGCCGCTCAACGCCATCATCGGCTTTTCCGAAATCCTCGGCAATCCGGACATCGCGCCCAAAGACCCGGCGCGGCAGCGCGAATACGCCAATATCATCAACGCCTCGGGCCAGCATCTGCTCGGTCTGGTCAATACCATCCTCGACATGTCGAAAATCGAGAGCGGCCATTTCGAGATCGAGCCCGAGCCTTTCGATCTCGGCGGGCTGATCGACTTCTGCTGCGATGTGGTCAAGCTCAAGGCGGAGGGCCAAGAACATCGCCCTGAGCCGCGCGTGTTCGCCGCGGCTTGAGGAGTTGTTCGCCGACAAGCGCGCCTGCAAGCAGATCTTGCTCAACCTGATTTCCAATGCGCTGAAATTCACGCCCGAAGGGGGAAAGGTCGCCGTCACGGCGCGCGCCGACGGGCCTTTCGTCGAAATCGCGGTTTCCGACACCGGCATAGGCGTGACACAAAAGGATTTGTCGCGGCTCGGCGATCCCTTCTTTCAGGTCAAATCGGCCTATGACCGGCCTTGCGAAGGCGCCGGCCTTGGCCTTTCGATCGTGCGCGGCCTGGTCGGCCTGCAAGGCGGCTCCATCAGCTTCGAAAGCGCGCCGGGCGAGGGCGCGCGCGTGGTGGTGCGCCTGCCGATGGACGGCCGCCGCGTCCATCAAAGCCGCCGCAAAGCCGGCGAAAATCGACACCCTGCCTCGGCGCGGCCGACCCGTTCCGATGGAGTTCCATCCCCATTTCCAGGTGAAGAAAATTGCGTGAGATAGCCGCCGCCTCCGATTTCGATTTCGTCGCCGCCGAACCGCGCCCCGCCAAAAGCGCCGCGCCGAAAACGCGGCAAGGGCAAGAAGAAGCCGGCGCGGTCCGCGCTCTCCCGGTTGGCCGCGCTGCGGCGCTTTGGCACGCCGTTTCTGGCGGTCGTGGCGCTCGTCGGCCTGCTGGCGGCGGTCGCCGTCAACGCCATGTATCTCCAGCATGAACGCCACCCGGCGCCGCTGTTCGGCGCGACTTTCAAAATCGAGACGCCCAAGCCGCCGCCGCGTCCGGCCCATCTCGACTTTTTGCTCGGGGAAAAACTGCCGAGCCGGACGCCCGCGCCGGCCTCGGCGACCGACGCGGCCTTCGCGCCGCCGCCATCGGTGGCGGCGCGCGAGGTCGCGGCCCCCGTCGCGCCTCAGGTTGCGCCAGTCGCCCCCCAGGCGGCGCCGGTTGTGGCCCCCGTCGTCGCGCGTGCAGCCAAGCCCGTCGTCGCGCCGGCGCACGCCAAACCCGCCGCCACGTCCGTCGCCAAAAAACATGACTCCATCGGTTCGCTGATCGGCGGCGCAAAAACCGCCCCGAGCGGAAAAACGGCCAAAACCGTCGCCAGCAAGAGCGTCGCCAAAAAGCCCGCTCACGCGGCCGCCGCTCCCGCTCCGGCGCAATCGATGCTGACGACGCAGCGCGCCTTGGAGAAAGTCGGGCTTTTGATCAATCCGGACGGTCATTATGACGTGGCGACGCGTAAGGCCATCGAAAACTTCCAGCAAAAAAACAATCTGCCGGTCACGGGCGAATTGACCGCCAAACCCGGCATTTGCTGTCGGCGCGCTCCGGCTTGCACGTCCAATGAAGATCCTGCAATGAAGAAGATCATGCGTTGATGCGGCTTCGCTCGGACATCTGGGTCGCCGCCTATCTGCGCCGCTGCGCCACAGAAAATGTCGCCGCCTATCTGCGCCGGCGCGGTTCGCCCGAGATCGGGAGCGGTGATCGTCAAGATCGACCGGCTCGACGGTTTTTGCGCGCTCTATTCGCCTGCCCCGCAGAGCGAGGCGCGCGATGGCTATGACCGGTTGTTCGCCCGCGCGCACCGCGAGGATTTTCTCGAAAACGACAAGATCGAAGCGAGGATCGCGCGCGAAATATCCTTCGATTCCGATCTGTGGATCATCGAAGTGGAAGACCGGCAGGGCCGCCATTTCCTCGATCTGGCCTGAGTTTTCGCGATCCGGCCAAGCACGTTTTTCCCGATTTGAAACAAGTCCTCGGCGTTTTTAACGCTTCGTAAACCATTCCCGTACATGGTTAACGAAACCCGAAGGATTGCATCGATGAACGCCCATGTGCGCGCTCCCGCCACGCTGAAACTACGAACTCATTCGCTGATCGCGTTCGTCTTGCAGCCAGCGGAGCCCTTGGTCGATTGGCTTGAGACGCTTGGACGGCTGGTTGGCCAAGTCCCCGAATTTCTTCGCCAACAAGCCGATCATCCTGGACATGGCCGATGTCGATATTCCCCTGAAGGATTATCGCAGCCTTTTGAGCGATTTGGCGCGCCGCCATATCCGCGTCATGGGCGTGGAAGGCGCCAGCCGCTCCCTGGTCGGCCCGCATCTTCCGCCCAATGTGACGGGAGGAACGCCCGTCAATCCGGCGGCGGCGGAAGCGCCCGCTGAAAGCAAGGCTCCGGCCGCGCAACAACCGAAACCGGCAAGCGGCCGCAACTTGACCATCGATTCGCCCGTGCGCTCGGGACAATCGATCTCCAATCTCGAGGGCGATATCACCATCGTGGGACGCGTCGCTTCGGGCGCCGAAATCATCGCCGGCGGCTCCGTGCATGTTTATGGCGCGATTCAAGGCCGGGTCATCGCTGGCGTCTCCGGCGTCGGGGATGCCCGTATTTTCTGCACCGAAGCGCGGGCGGAACTGCTCTGCCTCGGCGGCGCCTATGTGACCGCCGAGGAAATGGACCCGAAGATCGAGGGCAAGAGCATCGAGGTCCGCCTGATCGAAGGCGAAATGAAAATCCGAATTCTGAACTAAAAGGGGAGTGCGATGAGCAAAGTCGTTGTAGTGACGTCAGGAAAAGGCGGCGTGGGAAAAACAACCTCGACGGCTTCGATCGGGGCCGCGCTGGCCAAGAGCGGCAAGCGCGTTTGTGTGGTCGATTTCGACGTCGGACTGCGGAATCTCGATCTGGTGATGGGCGCGGAACGTCGTGTTGTCTACGACCTCATCAACGTCGCTCAAGGCGACGCCAAGCTTCCCCAGGCGCTGATTCGCGACAAGCGCATCGACACCCTGAGCTTGCTGGCGGCGTCGCAGACCCGCGACAAGGACGCGCTCACGGAAGAGGGCGTGAAAAGGGTCGTCGGCGAATTGCGCGACATGTTCGACTTTATTCTCTGCGACAGTCCGGCGGGAATTGAACGCGGCGCCTTGCTGGCGATGCGCTTCGCCGACGAGGCCGTCGTGGTCACCAACCCGGAAGTGTCGTCGGTTCGCGATTCGGATCGCATCATTGGCTTGCTGGATTCGAAAACGCTGCGCGCCGAACACGGTCAGCGCATGGAAAAGCAGTTGCTGCTGACCCGCTTCGACGCCGGGCGCGCAAGCCGTGGCGAAATGCTCAGCGTCGCCGACGTGCTGGACATCCTCTCCATTCCGCTGCTCGGGATCATTCCGGAAAGCGAGGACATTCTACGCGCCTCCAATCTCGGCGCTCCCATCACGATGAACGGGTCGACGAGCCAGGCCAGTCGCTCCTATGAGGACGCCGCGCGCCGCCTCACCGGCGAATCCGTGCCGATGCTGATTCCCGGCGAAAAGAAGTCCTTGTTCAACCGCATTCTCGGCCGGAGGGCGGCATGAATCTTTTCTCCCTTTTCAAGTCGCGGGGCACGGCGCCGGTCGCGCGGGAACGTTTGCAAATCCTGCTGGCGCATGAGCGCGTCACGCTGGGGCCAGCCAATCTGATCGCCATGCTGCGGGACGAGATCATGGCGACCATCGCCAGGCATGTCGAAATCGCGCCAGAGGCTGTGAAGATCAAGATGGGGCAGGACGGCTCGATCTCCACACTGGAGATCGATGTGGAAATTCCCACCGAGAAGATCGGCGCCAAGCGCAAGGAAGCGATGCGGGTCACGGCGGCGGCCTAGTGCTGTCGCGAACAAACCGGCACAGGGCCGAAAGCCGATTCGTGCCGGTTCCGTGCCTGCTCCGGACCGGAAATCCCGATCTGGCGCAACCGTCCGGGGCGGTCCGTTAATCCCCGCCCAACCTTATCGCTCAAACGGCCAGCGGGCGCTTTCGCCTTGCTGGCCGCGATGGCGCAAGAAATGATCGGCGAGGACGCACGCCATCATGGCTTCGGCTATGGGCGCGGCGCGCACGCCGACGCAAGGGTCGTGGCGGCCTTTGGTCCGCAGCTCCACTTCCGCGCCAAAGCGATCGACCGACAGGCGCGGCGTCAGGATCGAGGAGGTCGGCTTGACCGCGAAACGCGCCACGATCGGCTGGCCGGTGGAGATGCCGCCCAGTATTCCACCCGCGTGATTGGCGAGGAAAACCGGCCCGTCATTGCCAGCGCGCATTTCATCGGCGTTTTGCTCGCCCGTCAGTTCGGCGGAAGCGAAACCATCGCCAATTTCCACGCCCTTAACCGCGTTGATCGACATCAGCGCCGCCGCGAGATCGGCGTCGAGTTTGCCGTAGACCGGAGCGCCCCAGCCCGCGGGCGCGCCCTCCGCGACGACTTCGAGCACCGCGCCGATGGACGAACCGTTTTTGCGGATTTCGTCGAGATAATCGGCCCATTGAACCGCCGCCTGCGCGTCGGGACAAAAAAAGGCTGTTGCGGGAAACTTCGTCCCAGTCCCAGCGCGCGCGGTCGATCTTGTGCGGCCCGACCTGGATCATCGCGGCGCGGATTTTGACGCCCGGAATGATTTTTCGCGCAACGGCGCCAGCCGCGACCCGCGCCGCTGTTTCGCGCGCGGACGAACGCCCGCCGCCGCGATAATCGCGGATGCCGTATTTGGCGTCATAGACGTAATCGGCATGGCCGGGACGATAGGCGTGTTTGATCTCGCCATAGTCCTTCGAGCGCTGGTCGGTATTCTCGATCAGCAGCGCAATCGGCGTCCCGGTGGTAAGTTGTGCGCCGGTGTCGTCCACCATGACCCCGGACAGGATTTTCACCGCGTCGGGCTCCTGCCTTTGGGTAGTGAAGCGGGACTGGCCGGGGCGGCGCAAGTCGAGAAAGGCCTGGATTTCCGCCGCCTCCAGCGGAATTCGCGCCGGACAGCCGTCGACCACGCAGCCGAGCGCGGGGCCGTGGCTTTCGCCGAAGGTGGTGACGCGGAATAGATGTCCGAATGTATTGTATGACATGACGGTCCGCATTCTTGAAAGAAGGGCGTTTTACACATGAAACGCGCAAAAGGCCAAATCGGCGGGAGCGCCTTGTCTCGCGTCCCGCGCCGGGGTACCAAAATCAACGCGGGATTTTTGCAACACGGCGGGACGAGCGAATGACGGGAAGCGCCCTGCGGCGTTTGACTTTCGACGAGCCGGTGTCGCGCCTGGCGATCTGGGCGAAAAGGCTGGCGATGATCTCGCTGCTGCTGGCGCTCGCAGCGCTGGCCGCCGCCCATGCGCATGGCGCGATGGCCCGTTTCTTCGCCGCGCTTACCCTGCGTCCCAATGCGGTCCCCGATCCCGGCCTTGGCCTGTTCATTTTCATTCTTGCCGTCGTCGTCGCGGTCCTGGTGCTGGTTTTGGTCGCTGGCGCCGCCGTTTCGATCTGGATGCGGGGGCGGCGCGGCGTGCCGCAACTCTTCGCCGCAGTGCTGCTGGTGGCGCTGCTCGCGCCTTATCCCGCCTGGCTGGCGATCTCGGCTGGCGATATTGCCTGGTTTGCCGATATTTCCACCGATACCGACGATCCGCCGGCATTTTCGACCGCGCCGGCCGCTCTCGCCGCTCGGGGCGGCTGGACGCCGCAGCCGTTGGCCCCGGAACGCCGGCGGGAACAAGCAGGCCGCCACGCCCGATGTGAAGACCATCACCCTCGACATGGAGCCGGAAGAGGCGTTCAAGGCGGCGCGCGAGGCGGTGACGCAATTGCGCTGGAAAATTCTCGAAGAGGTTCATCCGGGGGGACCCCGGCTGCCGGAAGGCCATATCGAGGCGCTGGCGCGTTCGACGGCGCTCGGCATTCCCAGACTCGTCAGCATCCGCATCAGGCCGGTCGAGGGCGAGACGCGACTCGACGTGAGAGTTGTCACGCGCTACCTGCCCAGCGATTTCGGCGCCGGCGCGGCGCTGATCGGCCAGTTCGGCGATATCATCGAGGAAAAAGACGATTCGGAGTAATTCCGTGACGTCCTTTAGCCGACTTTGCCTTAGCCGGCTTTGGCGCAAAATCCGTCAGCTGATAAGCTTTGCGGTCTCTTGGGACGCTGCCGTGGGTGGCGGGTTCGAGCGAGGGGTGAGAATGTGATCGAATTGCTTGTGGCGGCATCTGCGTTCTTTTGCATGCTGGGTGCTGTTTTTGTGGGATTTAAAATCCATTCTCAGTATTGGGCGTTGAAGACGCATCCGGAGACGCGGGAAATAGTCGGGCTCATCGGCAACATGTTCGTCGTGGTGACTTCGTTGGTGCTTGGCCTGATGCTGAATTCAGCGAAGGGCACCTTTGAAACAAACAACAACAACGTTCGCACCCTCGCCTCGCAGATCATCTTGCTGGATCGAACCATGCGGTCTCTGGAGCCGGAGGCTTCGGAGGCGCGCGGGCATTTGCTCGCCTATATTGTCGTCTCGCTCAAGGAGCCGAATATCGTAGAAGAAGATCCCCAGGCAGCAGACTCGCTCGAAGCGGCGGGCGCCAGCCTCAGGGCGATCCATGTTTCGGACGATCAGAAATTGGCGATCTGGAACGATGCGCGGCAGCTTTATCGGCAGGTGGTGCAGCAGCGTTGGGTCGTGGTGAACACATCCGGCGGAACGATCCCGGCGCCAATGATTGGCCTATTGATTCTCTGGTTATCGGCCGCATTCGCTGGCATTGGCTATCGAGCCCCTGACAACACCCCGATGCGGGTTTCATTCCTTATGGCCGCCCTGCTCATCGCGGGCGGACTATATGTTATTTGCGATATGGATACGCCTTCGTCGGGTCTGTTCAGAACATCAAACCTTCCCTTTCAGCGCGCGCTGGCGCATTTGCAACGCTGACGGGTTAGGCGGTCTGATCACGCCAACGCAAACACGCTGCTCAGTTGCGGCGCGTTTTCCGTCGTCACGAGACCCCGCGCGGCAAGATCCTCGAGATGGGCCAGCGTCGTGAGCGCGGCGGCGTTTTTCAGGCGCGGGTCGAGCTTTTCATAGACTTTCTCGACGATTTTCTGGACGCTGAGCGGGCCAGCCTCCAGCGCGCCGAGAATGGACATTTCGCGCGCGCGCCGATGATGAAGCAGGGCGCGCAAAAAGCGTTGCGGCTGGGTGACGGGGCCGCCATGGCCCGGCCAATAGATCGCATGGTCGAAACCGCGCAGCTTTTCCAGCGAGTTCGAGAAAGGGCCGCATGGCGCCGTCCGGCGGCGCGACGATGGTGGTGGACCAGCCCATGATGTGGTCGCCGGTGAACAGCGCCTTTTCCTCGGCCAGTTCGAAACACAGGTGGTTCATGGTGTGGCCGGGCGTCGCCACCGCGCGCAAGGTGAAACCGGACCCGCTCACGACGTCGCCGTCGGCCATGAAGCGGTCGGGGCTGTGGTCGAGATCATTGGCGGCGTCGAGCTTGTTGGTTTCTCCCAAGGCAAGCTCGCGCGCCGGAAAATAGGGGGCGCAGCCAATGATCTCCGCGCCCGTCGCCTGTTGCAGCGGCCGGGCGGCGGGCGAATGGTCGCGGTGGGTGTGGGTGGCGAGGATTTTTGTCACTTTTTCGCCGGACAGCGCCGCGAGCAGGGCCGCGACATGGGCGGGATCGTCCGGGCCGGGGTCGATGACCGCGACTTCGCCCTCGCCGACGACATAGACACAGGTGCCGGTGAAGGTGAAGGGACCGGGATTGGGGGCGACCATCCGCCGCACCAGTTTTGACACGCGCATCAACTGGCCGGGCGGCCCGACGAAGGAGAGGTCGAAATGCGGCTCCTCGTCGGAGCCGATGTTTTCGAGGGCGCCGTCTTCAGCGGATGGTTGGGTCATGCCCCTCCGAGGGTATGGTTTCAATTCGAGCTTATGTGCGGTCCAGCGGCCGCCGCAATAGTCGGTTTGCGACGACCAGGGGCCGGAGGCGGAGTTGCCTTTGACGTCGCCATTGGCGCGCAACATTTTCGAGCCGGCGTTGAAATGGCCAACAAATGTATTGCTGTCGTCGATATAGCCCCAGGGCGAAACGCCGGACGCGTCGATCGACGGCGAGTTGGCCGCCCTTGACGGTCAAGACGGCGACGCCGCTTTTCGCACAATTGCCGACGGTGGTTTCGAGTTCCACCTGCCAGCGGCCGTCATGCGACGCGCTGAAGGCATGGGCCCCGAGGGGAGAGAAAGAGGACAGGATCAGGGCGACGAGAATGGGACCGGGGCGCAAGGCAAAGGCTCCTTCAAAGGCCGCGGGACGCGGCGTTGGCTTTCCCTTCGCTGCCACGATTCCGCCACTTTGCAAAGCGCGACCGGCTCCTCGCGCGTCGATTTTTTCGCAGTGACGCGAAAAGATCACGCCGCCTGAAGGGCTTGGCTCAACTGCGCCAGCAAATCGCTGCCGACAAAGATGAAGTCGCGCACGCCGGCCTCGCGCCATTGCGCCTCCAGATCGCCGGGACGACCGGCCAGATAGAGGTGCGCGCCGGCTCCGGCCAGCGCCTTGGCTGCGGCAAGCCCCTGTTCGCCATAAAGGGCGTCGGAGGAGCAGAGGACCGCGAGCTTGGCGCCGCTGGCCTTGAAAGCCCTCGGCCAGCGCCGCCGCGTCGGCAAAGCCTTCATTGCCGAGCGCTTCGACGCCGCCGGCCTCGAAAAAATTCTTGGCGAAAGTCGCTCGCGCGGTGAAGGCCGCGACCGGGCCGAGATTGGCGAGGAAAATGGCCGGGCGCTTGTCCGCCGCCTCGGCCTGATCGCGCAAGGCTTCGAAAGCTTCAGCGATGCGATGCGGCGCCAGCGCCTTGGCGGAGCGTTTTTCCGCGGCCGGGGCGGGCAGGAGCACGTCGACCGGCTTTTCATGGATGTCGGGGAATTCGCTGGCGCCGGTGAGCGGCTCCTTGCGGCGGGCGACGTTTTTCGCGCGCTCGTCGGCGACCTTGGCGACTTCCGCCTGAAAGGCGCCGCTTTCCAGCGCCTTCGACAGGCCGCCGGCCTTTTCGATCTCCTGGAACAAGGCGTAGCCGCGCTCGACCAGCGCGTCGGTCAGCGCCTCGACGCCGCCCGAACCGGCCGCCGGATCCGCCACCTTGCCGAGATTGGATTCTTCCAGCAGCACCAACTGGGTGTTGCGGGCGACGCGGCGCGCAAAGGCGTCGGGCAGGCCGAGCGCCTGGGTGAAGGGCAGCACGCAGATCGAATTGGCGCCGCCGAGACCGGCCGAAAACACCGCGACGGTCTGGCGCAGGATATTCACCCAGGGGTCGCGCCGCGTCATCATGCGCCAGGCGGTTTCGCCATGCACGCGGATCGGCTGCGGATCGAGGCCGCAGGCGCGCTCGATGGCCGCCCACAGGCGGCGCAAGGCGCGGAATTTCGCCAGCGTCAAGAATTCGTCGGCGTCGGCGGCCAGCCGGAAGTCGATAGCTTTCCGCGCGGCTTCGAGGCTGAGGCCGCTGGCTTCCAATGCGCGAAGATAAGCGAGGCCGCTGGCCAGCGCGAAGGCCAATTCCTGCGCCGGCGAACCGCCCGCCGCATGGACGACGCGGCCATCCGCCGCAACAAGTCCCCGGTCAAATCCCTTGGACAGCAGCAGCGCGGCCTGTTGCGCCAGTTTTGGCCCGGCTTTCGCCCAGTCCACGACTTCGCCGCGCGCAACGCCCGCGCCGATGGGGTCGAGGCCGAAGGAAATGTCGATTTTTTTGGCGTCATAGCCCCGCGCGGAAACCAGATCGAGCCAGGCGGCGACAAAAGGCTCGGCATCGGCCGGCAGGTCGAGCACCAGCGCCAGGCCGGCGTCGAGATGCACGTTTTTGAGCGCCGGGGCGAGGGCGGCGGCGTCCTTCAGGCCGAAGCCATAGGCGCCGACCGAACCGGCGAAGGCGACATGCAAGCCATTGGCGCCGTTTTCGAGATCGGTCAGGGCGAGGGCGTTGGCCGCCTCCGCATCGGGATGATCTGCGCGGGCGGTCACCGCCCATTCATTTTCGGCGCGGAAGGCGCGGGGCTTTCCGGCGGCGCGGGCGTAAAGCGGCTGGATGTCGAAACCGTCATAGGTTTTGGAGACCAGCTTTTGCACGGATCCCGCCCTTGAGGGCCACCTCGACGCGCTGGCGCCAGTTTTCCTCGGTCGCGGGCGAAAAATCGTCGGCGAAAGGCGCGGTCGCGGACATGGCGGAAGTCTCCTGAAATTGCAATTCGCGCCCTTTTGCCATTTTGCGCGCGCCAGCGCCAGATGTCCTTTGTCGGAAGGCGGGCGCGCAGGTCGCAAATGAGACTTTTTTGGGAGGCGAATTCCGGACCGCGAAGGCGTATTCTGCCGCCAACGAGATGAGAGCCACGCTTCCTGCAGCAGGACAGACAAGATGAATATCCAGCCCCTCGACAAAAAAGCGGTTCCGGAGACCCAGCGCGGTCTGGCCCGCATCGCCTATGGCTTCACCGAATGGGCGGAGAAATGGTTTCCCGACGCCTTCGTCTTCGTCATTCTGACGGTCATCGTCGTCGCGCTGGCCAATCTCGCCACCGGCGCCGCGCCACTCGCCATCGCCAAGGGCTTTGGCGATGGTTTCTGGACCCTGATCCCCTTCACCATGCAGATGGCCATGGTGGCGATCACCGGCTATGTGGTCGCCACGTCGCCGCCTTGCTCGCGCCTGATCGACCGGCTCGCCGCCGTCCCCAAGAGCGGCCCGGCGCCGTCGCCTGGGTGGCCTTCGTCTCGATGGCCGCCTCCTATTTCAACTGGGCCTTCAGCCTGGTGGTCGGCGCGTTGCTGGTGCGCGCGCTCGCCCGCCGCAGCGACCTGAAAATGGATTATCGCGCCGCCGGCGCCGCCGCCTATCTCGGCCTCGGCGCCACCTGGGCGCTCGGCCTGTCGTCGTCCTCGGCCATGCTCCAGGCCAATCCGGCCTCGCTGCC
>CAWFBN010000167.1:0-46754 GCA_963813955.1 uncultured Alphaproteobacteria bacterium
CTGCCGGACGAAAGCCTATGATTGCGCCGAACGGGGCGAAGGAGAGGATTTTGCGCGTATTTGCGCGCTGTCCGCGCGCGAAGGTTTTGCAGGTAAAATCGTGGTGAGCGCGGTGCAGGCGCGAATTGTCAACACGGCTTTTGCAGCGGTCGCGTGCAGTAACGCGCGGCTTCTTGCTCTGGGTCTTCTGACCGATTTGACTTCCACAAGTTATCTTGCCGTTTCAGATCGAATGGAGGGCTGCTCGGTAATTTCTGAAGTAGGCGCCACTGGCAAAGAGGGCTACGCCAAGATATGTCCCATCGGTTAACCGACTGAGTGCTATGTTCTTTTCACGTCTCGCGTTCTTCTCCTGGCTCGCTTCTGTTGTTGCGGTCGTATTCTGGATAATGGCGGGCCAGGCGCTGGTCATCGGGTCTGACCCCGCAGGTCTGGTGATGAACTATTACGCCAAAGTTCGCGCCTCGCATGACATTCAGATCAGGGGCGATTGCGCCAGCGCCTGCACGATGTATCTGGCGTCTCGCGGTGTGTGCGTGGCGCCCGACGCAAGGTTGTGGTTTCATGCCGCGACCGAGGAAATCGGCACTCGCGTCATGCTGGACTCCTGATCCACAGCCGGTGGAGCGCGGGCGCTCCAATCTCACGCGCTCGAAAGCAGTCAACTGACGATGCTTTCGGGCGCCGATCTTATCGCCATGGGTATCCGCCAGTGCCACCGATCCGGCCAGGGCTAAAACCGCGTGACCAGATTCCTGGTGATATCGGCCGCGTCCGGTCCTCGATGGGGGCGCATCGACGCGGCCGAGTGGAGGAGCCGGCGATTTTTTCATGCGCGGCCAGGCCGAGCCGACTTAAAAACGCCCGGTCATAGGCGATCCACTCGGTCAGCCAGGCCGTGCGAAACCCCAACGCCACCGCCGCGACCGTAAGGGCCATGCAGGCCGCGCCGGCCGACATTTCCTGCTCCCACACCGGGAATTTGACATGCGGCGCGGCGCGCGACACCACCGCCACGACCAATGGCGCGCGCGAAAAACGGCCGCGCTCCGCCAAAAGCCGCTCCCCCCCGCCTCCGGGTTCGCCCGTGAAAAACCTCGGCGCAGAGCGCGCCGGCTCGGTCGCGCCTCGCCGTCGAACACGATAAAGCGCCAGGGCGCGAGCTTGCCGTGATCGGGAACCCGCGCCGCCAGAGCCAGCATCCGCGCGATTCGTCCGCGTCGGCCCCGGACCCTTCATCGTCGGCGGCGGCGCGGAGCGGCGTTTGGCGAGCAGGTTCAACATGTCGTTCATGGCGGGTCCCTAGGATTCCAGGATAGCCCCAAAAAGGTCGCTTTGTAAACCGATGCGGAAAGGCCATTGTGCGGGGATGACGAAAAAAGGCGATCATCTGGCTCGTCGCCGCTGATCTGGCTGGCGCTGACGGGCGCTGGCGCGCAGGCGCCAGCCCGGCGGCCGTCCGGCCGCGCCCGTCCGCGCCGGGCCCAAGTCACCCTGAGCGCGGTGTTCGCCCCGGCGACACGCAGCCGGTTCGCGCGGGGATGGCCTGGCGGGTGTTCGCCGCCCGCGCCGACGCCGAGGGCGCCCACGCCCTGATCGCCGAATCGCAACGAGGCGACGCCAGCGATTTCGCTCGACGATGGCGATTACATCGTCCACGCCGCCTGCGGCCTCGCCGGCGCCGCCGGCAGATCACGCGTCAATGGCGCTCCGATCCCCGGGCAAAAGTGGTGATGAACGCCGGGGCCTCAAGATCACCGGCGTGCTCGGCGATGCGCCGATTCCCCCGGCGAAACTCGACATCCAGGTCTATCTTCCCGACCGCAACGATCCCGAAGCCAAGCTGATCCTGCCCAACCTCAAGGCCGGCGAAGCCGAATGCTTGCCGGAAGGCGCCTATCACGTCGTCTCGAAACTGATGGACGTGACGCCCGGCGCAGCGAGACGCCGACCAACTCGGCCATCTACGGCGATTTGCGCGTGCAGGCGGGAAAACTGACCTCCGGCGTATTGCGCCATCGCGCCGCCACCATGACGCTGAAACTGGTCAACGCCGCCGGCGGCGAGGCGCTGGCCAACACCAGTTTTTCGATCCTGACGCCGGGCGGCGACGTGATCCGCGAAATGATCGGCGCCTTTCCCTCGCTGGTGCTGGCGGAGGGCGAATATGTCGCCATCGCCCGCCACGACAACCAGACCTATCAGGCGACGTTCAAGGTGGTCTCCAACCAGGACCGCGACGTTGAGGTGCATCGCGCAAGCCAGCCAATGCCGCGTCAGCGCATGACCTGAAACAAGGCGCTCCACAGCGCAAAATGCTATCCTTCCCTTCGCCCGCCCGGAGGCCCGCAAAATGCGCCGATTTTCGATTGCTGTTTTCGGCCTCGCCCTTGCGGCGAGCGGTTCGGCCTCGGCCATGGTCGCCGATGCCGGGCAGGGCGAAAAAATCGCACGCCGCTGGTGCGCGGCTTGCCACGTCGTCGCGAATGACCAGAAGCAGGCCAGCGCCGACGTCGCTCTTTCACCGCCGCCGCGCGCCACAAGACCAACGCGGAACTGGCGGCCTTCCTGACCGACCCCCATCCGAAAATGCCGGACATGAGTCTGACGCGCGAAGAGATCGCCGATCTCGTCGCCTATATGCGAAGCCTCGCGCCAGAAGGCCCGAAGGCACCGAAAAATTAAGAATCCTCGCCATCGGGCAAGGGCACGTTAAATCCGTTGAGCGTGGTCGAGACCATGCAATAAAGCCCGACAAGATAGATGAGTTCGGCGGTCGCCTCTTCGCCGAAGGCGTCGACGGCGCTTCGTAGACGATGGCCGGCAACGGGCCGGCGACCAGCGCCGCCGCCACATCATAGGCAATCGCCTCTTCACGCGATAAGTCGACGGGACGCTGGCCCGCGACAATGGTGGAATCTTTTCATCGGACAGGCCGCGCAACTCCCCGACCAGCACATGGGCGTAAATTTCATAGGCCGAATGAAATTTCGCGCCGGTGACGAGGATGGCGACCTCGCGCACCACTTGGGCAGTTTGGGATTGCTCGCCAGAGCCTTGACGAGGTTCCACACCGGGCCGCCGAATTGCGGAAAGCTGATCCAGGGGTTCCACGGGCCGATCAGTTCGCCGTCCTTGTCGATGGCGGTAAAGCCTTTGAAACTCGTCTCAATTCCCGACTTCATGTCCCCGTAAAGGGATTTTTGGGCCGGATCGAGCTGGGCGCATTTGAGAAGGGGCAAACGCATGGCGGGATCATCCTTTTTTGACAAAGACTGTTGCCTTAACCCGGAAACGACAGACGCGTTCAATCCGCGTTAAGGCGCCGGATTGCCGCGAATCTGGTGGATGGCGTCGATGCGTTGCAGAATTTCGGGCGGAAAGCTGGTGGGGCGCATCGAGAATGAGTTTCAACTGCTCGATATTGGTCGCGCCGATGATGTTGGAGGTCACGAAGGGCCGCGAGGTGACGAAGGCGAGGGCCAGATGCACCGGATGCAGCGAAATTCTTGCGCCAGCGCGAGATAATCCTCGATCGCCGCGTCCACGCCGGGTTTTGATAGCGCTGGCCGCGTTCGAACAGGGTGCTGCGCGCGCCGGCCGGCTTGGCGCCATTGAGATATTTTCCGGTCAGATAGCCTTGCGCCAGCGGCGAATAGGCCAGCAGCCCGACCTGTTCGCGCATCGCGAATTCGGCGAGGCCGAGTTCGAACTGCCGGTTGATGAGATGATAGGCGTTCTGGATCGAGACCACGCGCGGCCCCGCGCCAGCCTCGGCGCTGCGCAAAAATTGCCCGACGCCCCAGGCGGTTTCGTTGGACACGCCGAAATGGCGGATTTTTCCCTGTGTGACCAATTCGCCGAGCGCGGGCAGCGTTTCCTCGAAACTCACGCCGTCCGGGCCGCCTTGATCGCGATAGCTGTTGGACAGGCCGTCGAACAGGTCCATCGGCCGGTCGGGCCAATGCAGTTGATAGAGATCGATGTAATCGGTGCCGAGCCGTTTGAGCGAGCCTTCGACGGCATAGAAAATGTTCTTGCGGTCCAGCCGCGCCATCGCGCCGCCCTGGCGCAGCCAGTTCATCGTGCTGCGGCCGGCGACCTTGGTGGCGAGACGCGATCTGTCGCGGCGGCCGCGCTTTTTGAGCCAGGCGCCGATGATGGTTTCGGTCGCGCCATAAGTCTCCGCGCGGGGCGGGATGGCATAAAGCTCGGCGGTGTCGAAGAAATTGATCCCTTGCGCGACGGCGTGATCCATTTGCGCAAAGGCGTCGTCGGCGCCGGTCTGCTGGCCAAAGGTCATGGTGCCGAGGCAGATTTCGGAAACGGCGAGATCGGTGCGGCCGAGGGGGCGAAATTCCATGCGAAGTCTCCGTTCAAAAACCGAAATGCAGCCGCGCCTGCCGCAGGCAGTCGCAAAACCCGGACAGATCGTCGGGGCGCGAAGACGTCGGGGCGCTGGATGGCGCGGCGTTGCGCTTTCAGCGCGGCGTCGAGCATGAGGTTGTCGGCATTGCCAAAATTCTCGATCAGCAGGCCGGAGGCGTCGCAATGCGCGCCCTCGGGCGTCGGATGGGCGCCGAAGCTTTTCGAGACGCGGTCGAAATGGTCTTCCGCGTGATGGGTGTAGGCGAAAGTTGGCTTGCCCAGCGCCGTGAAAAAGCCCGAGTTCAAACGCGGTTCCCGGATCGGCGTTGACGCCGCGAAACGGCGAGAGGTTGAAAATCGCCGGCGTCGGCCTGCGCGCATGAGCGCGACATTGGCGGCGAAGATTTTCTCGTCGATGTTTTCGCCCGAAAATTCGTTGTCGAGCGGGAAAAGCCCGATAAAGCCGAATTCCGCGCACAGGATTTTTTTCCGCGCGCCGATGGCGACGGCGTCGGGCAGGAAGACTTCGGGGCCAGCAAGAGTGTGCGTTTTGGTTCGCGGGGCTTTTGGCTCTGCCAAGGCGGGGCGAAGCCGCGCCGGGCAACTGCGAGCGACCGAAGCGATCCACCGAATCGAACTCCGATTTTTCGAAGACATCAAAATGTATTGCTTCGCTTCGCTCGCGGTGGCGGATTGAAAATGAGTTTCTATTTGCGCGAGAATTTCATGCGTGCCTATCTCAAATATTATTTTCGAGCTTTAAGCCAAGGGCCATCGACGGGTGCGTAGAGTTGGGCCGCAATTCCCGGTAACGCAGTGGCCGCTGGCCTGATGCATCATTTTGGAATTTGTTCGCGAATACGAACCCATCGGACACAGAATCAATCAAATTTGCTTTCTATGGTGCCGCTGCCGCTTTTCTCGTATCATTCGTCTTTCTAGCATTTTTTGTTGCACTTTGGAGCGCATGGCAGAGGTTGCGCCCAATTAATTTGGCTATAAGCAATTCGGTTGCAAATCCGGACATAAATAAGTGGTTTTTATAATGGTCATTATTATTTGATAATCGAAAATTGTTCAAGGACATTTGCTTGATTGTTGCGTTCATATCAAATCACTTACGCTTGCGTATTGGTCGCAACGAGAGAAGCCAAATAACGATGACCCTCGATTCCGATATGCGGGCCTGTTTCGCCTGGTTATGGTGGGAACGTTGTGAGGATTCTCGTTGGCGAGATCGAAAATCGACGTCGATTGTCGTAACTATTGCCGAAGGGTCGATTCTCCTCTCGAAATCTATTAAATTTTTCATGTGGGTTGATACCCAAAGTCGTGATTAAAGTCGCGACTTTGCACCTCGTCCAGCTGACTTTGCCAATGCGCGGCCTTGGTTAGACCCCCGGCCGCTCAGTGGGACGAGGGTAGGTCTGCCTTTACGCCTCCCGCATATCCGGCGGCGCAGCCTCTTGCGTCAGGTTCGCCAGCGCCTCGTCCAGCGTCGCAAACGTCTGGGCCTGCGATCCGAGCCGCCTGATCGACACGGTGCGGTCCGCCGCCTCCTTGCGGCCGACCACGATCAGCACCGGGATTTTCGCCAGCGACAATTCGCGCACCTTGTAATTGATCTTCTCGTTGCGCAGGTCGCCTTCGACGCGCAGGCCCTTCTTCTTGGCCAGCGCGACGATTTCCAGCGCGTAATCGTCGGCGTCGGAGGTGATGGTGCAGACGATAGCCTGAACAGGCGATAGCCACAGCGGCAGATGCCCGGCGAAATGCTCGATCAATATGCCGGTAAACCGCTCCAGCGAGCCGAAAATGGCGCGATGGATCATCACCGGCGTCACCTTTTCCGACTGCGCGTCGATATAGAAGGCGCCGAAACGGCCGGGCAGGTTGAAATCGACCTGGGTCGTGCCGCATTGCCATTCGCGGCCGATGGCGTCGCGCAAGGTATATTCGAGTTTCGGGCCATAGAAGGCGCCTTCGCCGGGGTTGATCCCGGTCTTCACGCCCTGCGCCGCCACCACGTCGAGCACCTTTTTCAAGGCCGCTTCCGCCTTGTCCCAGCTTTCGTCGCTGCCGACGCGCTTGTCCGGCCGCAAGGACAGCTTCACCACAACATCTTCGAAGCCGAAATCCTTGTAGATCGACATGACCATGTCGTTGATTTTCAAGGCCTCGTCCATGATCTGGTCTTCGGTGCAGAAGATATGCGCGTCGTCCTGCGTGAAGGCGCGCACCCGCATCATGCCGTGAATGGCGCCCGATGGCTCATAGCGATGCACGATGCCGAATTCCGCGATCTTCATCGGCAGGTCGCGATAGGATTTCAAGCCGTTCTTGAAGATCGCCACATGGCCGGGGCAGTTCATCGGTTTTAGCGCGAAGACGCGCTCGTCCTCCGTCGTGGTGATGAACATGTTCTCGCGATAGGTCTGCCAATGCCCCGAAGTCTCCCACAGGGCGCGGTCGAGCACCTGCGGCGTGTTGACCTCGATATAGCCGGCCTCCTGCTGGCGGCGGCGCATGAAGGAAATCAGGCACTGGAACAAGGTCCAGCCTTTGGGGTGCCAGAAAATCGTGCCCGGACCCTCTTCCTGAAAATGGAACAGGTCCATTTCGCGGCCAAGGCGGCGATGGTCGCGGCGCTCGGCCTCCTCCAACTGCTTGACGTAGGCGTCGAGGTCTTCCTGCTTGGCGAAGGCGGTGGCGTAGATGCGCTGGAGCATCGGATTGTTGGAATCGCCGCGCCAATAGGCGCCGGCGACCTTCATGAGCTTGAACGCCTGTCCGATCTTGCCGGTCGAGGGCATATGCGGGCCGCGGCAGAGGTCGAGCCAGTCGCCCTGCTTGTAGACCGAGATTTTCTGGTCGGCGGAAATGGCGTCGATCAGTTCGACCTTGAACGCCTCGCCATGCGTCTCGAACCAGGCTTTGGCCTCGTCGCGCGTCCATTCCTCGCGGACGATCGGTTTGTCGGCGGCGATGATCTCGCGCATCTTTTTTTCGATGGCGGCGAAGTCTTCCGGCGTGAAAGGCTCGGCGCGGAAAAAATCGTAGTAAAATCCGTTTTCGATCACCGGGCCGATGGTGACCTGCGTGCCCGGAAAAACCGCCTGCACCGCATCGGCCAGCACATGGGCGGCGTCGTGGCGGATCAGCTCCAGCGCACGGGGATCGTCACGGCCAATGAATTCGAGCCGGGCGTCGGCATGGATGGGGCGGCGAAGTCGGCGAGCTGGCCGTCGAGGACCACGGCCACGGTGCGTTTGGCCAGCGAGGGCGAAATGCTCTTGGCGATGTCGACGCCGGAAACGCCGGGTTCGAACGAACGCTGCGCGCCATCGGGAAAGGTAATCGCGATCATCGATCTCTCCTGTGCTCAGTCGCCGAGACGAGCCGGCGTAAGCTTTTTGCGGAAGCGGATGGTTTATTACGATTTGCCCGCGCCGCGCAATCCGTTTGCGGGTCGGCGACAGTTGACGCAGCTCCCGCCGGCGGGCAAAACATGGGCGGGGCTTTAGTGGTTGTCGGTGGAAAGTGCGCAGTTTGAACAGAACCATTCGGATCGCCATTCTGGCCCTCGCGGCGGTGCTGGCTGCGGCTTTCGGCAGCTGGTTCCTCGCGACGCAGGGCGGCAAGCCAGCCGCGTTCGAGCCGCCTTTGAGGGTCAGGACGGTGGCGACGCAATCGGTCGCGCCGGACGAGGCCGAGGCTTCTGCAAAATCGGGCGAGGCGGTGGCGTCCGCCGATCCGACGGCGCAGGCGGCGCTGCTGGAGAAAATTGGCCAGACGCCGGAATATCAGCCCTTTTTCGCCCGGCTGCGCGCGCTGTATCCGGGGGACTACGAGGCGGCGCTCAATGCCGGCGCGGGGCAGGGCATGGACAGGGCGGGAATGCCGCCGACCTTTTCCTCAATGAATCGGTGCGCCAACTGCGCCAGACCCGGGGCCTGACCGGCGCGCGGGCCGGAGGGCAGGCGCTCGACCATCTGTTCGATGTGCATCTGAAGATCTTGCGCCAACTGGCGGGCGACGACGCGGCGCTTTGCGTGGATTTCCTCAATGGCGCGCCTGCGGGCCGCTTCGGCGATTTCACCGGCGGTCATCGCGCGCTGATGGCGGACTGGGCTTCGGCCGGTCTGGAGGCCATTAGCGACGGCGCGGAAAAGAAAATCGACCGCGAGGCGCCAACGCCGCAGGATTTCGACGATCTGGAAAAGCGTCTGCTCGAAAAGGGGCTCGACAAGCCGGCCATCGACCTTCTGCTCGACGGCAAGGAGCCGAACCCGCCGCTGACCGACGAGCAGGCGTGTAAAAACGGGATCGCTTATCTGGACGCGCTCAAATCCTTGCCCGATTTGCAGCGGCTCAGGCTATATGCCTTGGCGCTGGAGGTGATGGCGCATGAGTGATGCGTATGTCTGAATGTAATCAATAAGGGGCCGCATTGCTGCGACCCTTTGTTATGAGGTTGAGAGCAGATGCGGAAGTCAGCTGTCACGCCGCTTGGCGACTTTGATTAGCCCTTTCGCATCACAGTTACTGCCACGGAACCAGCGGCGCGAGCATGCCGAAGACGGCCAACGCAAACGCGACACGTTCTTTCGTTGTCGTCTCTCTGAAGACCTTCGCAACATCCATGGGTGAACTCCTCTTGCGGACCCCGAACCCTCAACGCAGGAGGCGCAATGGGTCCGCAGCGGATGTTCGCACATGCGTTACTCGATTGAATTGCAGAGCTTTTTGTTGGCTCAACGCCTGAGCGGTCAGTCCATCAGCCCTGACGCCCCAGCCAATACAGCAGGCTGATCGTCTTCAAATCGCGGATTTCGCCCGCGTCGGCTTGCTGCAAAACCTCGGCGAAAGGGAGTTCCAAAACTTCGATCTCCTCGCCTTCCTCCTCCATGCCGCCGCCGGCGGCGATGCGGTCCTCCGGCCGTATAGGGCGCGACGAAGCAATAGAGTTTTTCGGTCGGTCGCCGCCGGGCTGACAAAGGCCTCGAACAGCAGGCGCAGGCCGCTGACGCGCAAGCCCATTTCCTCCATCGCCTCGCGCTCTCATGCAGACGTCCGGGCGCCTCGCCGGGATCGATGGTGCCGGCGCAGGCTTCGAGCAGGCCAGGCGTGGATCGTTCATATAGGCGCCGAGCCGGAACTGCCGCGTCAGCAGCAGCATTTTCCGCGCTAGGGATCGTAGGGGAGCAGCACTGCGGCGTCGGGGCGGCGGAACAGGTTGCGCTCATGCAGCTTCCAGCTTCCGTCGGCGTGGCGAAATTCGTAAGTCGAGATGCGAAAACGATGTATTTTTCGTGCGCCAGGATTTTTTCGTCGAGGTCGCGCGACGCGCGGTTCTCGTCATGCGACATGGTCAATGCCTGAATTGTTCGCGCAAAATGCGCTCTTCCATGGAATGGCCGGGATCGTGCAGCAGTTCCAGCCCGATCGAATGATCGGTGGTGATGCGCACGCGCAGCGACATTGCGGATTTCGAAATGGTCGGCCACGGCGGCGACCGGGCGCTTGTCGGCCTCCAGCACCTCCATCGCGCACCTCGGCCTTGTCCGGAGAGCAGGGCGCCGCGCCAGCGGCGGGGACGGAAGGCGGAAATCGGCGTCAGCGCCATCAGCGGCGCGTCGAGCGGCAGGATCGGGCCGTTGGCGGAGAGATTATAGGCGGTGGAGCCCGCGGGCGAGGCGACCAACACGCCGTCGGCAATCAGTTCGTCGAGCCGCAACCTGGCCATCGACGAACACGCGCAGCTTGGCCGCCTGGGATGTCTGGCGCAGCAGCGAGACTTCGTTGATCGCGTGGGCGTCGGCTTTTTCGCCGCTGCACGTCCTTCGGCGATCATGCGCAACGGATGGATGATCGAGCTTCGCGCCTGCGGCGAGCCTTTTGCGCAGGCCGGTCTCGCGGAATTCGTTCATCAGGAAGCCGACCGAGCCCCGGTTCATGCCATAGATCGGCACGTTGCGGCCCATGAATTGTGCAGGGTTTGCAGCATCAGGCCGTCGCCGCCGAGCGCCACCACCACATCGGCCTCGCCGGAATGAACGTCGCCATAGCGTCCGACCAGCCGGGCGCGCGCCTCGTCGGCCTCGGGCGAGCCTGACGACAGGAAATTGATCCGCTCGAACCGGCGTCCCTTGTCCGAATCTTGGTCATTTCACTCGTCCGCCGCATCGCTCCAAGGTCGCGTACAGGAATCAGGGGAAATGCGCGCTGTGCAAGGCAAGGCGGCGAGAGCGCGGAGAGCAAGCGAACGCGAGTTCGACTTTAGTCAAGGCAACAGGGATTTGGACAAAAAATTGTGCGCGCGCTGACGCGTGATTTACGCATCAATCGCGTCGATGAATTTCACGCTTGTCTTTGACACGGATCAAAAACTTTCTCTGCTCACGCTTGTGTGATAAGCTCAGATCCGCTCTTATCGCAATGTGACGAGGAGTTCGTGCAGGAGAGGTTTTGGAAACTCTGGCGGAAAAGGCTCTGGTCGATACGGTATTCGGCCGCGTGGAAGCCAATGTGCGAACAATAACCTGCAGCGCGCACAGGCCATGGCAGGGCTCCGGGCCTCGATTGCGGCGAATGCGATATCAAGGGACTGAGCGTTTGCACGCGCTCGAGCGCCGACGAATTCGAGGCGCTGGAACGCATCGGCCGCAACCAGTTCTATCCCGCCAAGGCGACGCTTGTTCGAACAGGGCCGCGACGCTGGCTTCGTCTACAACCTGACCGCCGGCGCCTTGCGCCTGTCAAAACTGTTGCCCGACGGGCGCCGTCAGGTGGTCGGCTTCGCCATGCCGGGTGATTTTCTCGGTCTCGCCTTCGAAGAGACCCACATGTTCACCGCCGACGCTTTGACGCCCGTCAAAGATCTGCCAGTTCTCGCGCATCGGCTTTTCCGAACTGCTCGACGAAAAGCCGCGGCTGTTGCGGGCGCTGATGGAATGGCGGCGCACGAGTTGGCCAGGCGCAGGAGCAGATGGTGGTGCTGGGACGCCGCACGGCGGAAGAGAAGATCGCCGCCTTCCTCGTCGGCATGCGCCGTCGCTATGCGCCGCATCCACGGCCCTTCCGTCCATGTGCCGCTGCCGATGACCCGGCTGGACATCGGCGACTATCTCGGCCTGACGGTCGAGACGGTCAGCCGCATGATGACCCGCATGGCGCGCGAAAAGACCATTGTCATCGTGCCCGATGGCGTCCGCCTGCTCGATGTCGCGCGGCTGGAGCATTTGGCCGAAGTGTGACGCCCAACGAAGCTGACCGGCGAAGCTGGTTCTTCAAAGGGGCGCGCGCCGCCCTCACCGGGCCGGCCTTTTACGTCGCGCTCTCGCTGATGGGCGTCGGCAGTCTGGCAAGGTCGGCGGGATTTCCCATCGGCGTCGCGACGCTGTCGACGCTTCTCGTCTGGGCCGGTCCCGGCCAGATGCTGTTTTTCGGCGCCATCGCCGCCAAGACCGCGCCTCCCGCCATTGCCCTGGCCGTCAGCCTGTCGTCGGTGCGGCTGCTGCCCATGTGCCTTTCCGTGCTGCCGATGTTGCGCCAGCCGAAAACGCGCGCTGACCACGCTGGTCGCCGCCTCGCATTTCATCGCGGTCACCGTCTGGGCGGAATCGCTGCGCCGCTTGCCGGAACTGGAAAAGCCCACGCGCCTGCCGTTTTTTTTCGGGCTGGCGACCACTTGCATGGGCCTGACGACGCTCTCCACCGCGCTCGGCTATTGGCTGATCGGATCGCTGCCCGCGCCGCTCGCCGCAGGACTGATGATGCTGTCGCCGATCTATTTTCTCGCCACCACCGCGCGTTCGTCGCGCTCAGGCGCCGATTGGCTGGCCATGCTGGCCGGCGCGATTCTGGCGCCTTTAACCCAGACTTATGTCGGCGGCGGCTTCGACCTGCCGGTGCTGGCGCTGATCGGCGGCGGCGGCGTCTGGCTCCTCGGATTCTTTGCGCGACGGCGGGGGTGAGGTCAGGTCGTCATCGGGTTTGGCCAGACCGGCCAGCATCTTCTTCAGCCCACGGGTTGCGCCATTGGCGCGGCGTCGCGCGGCTGCGGCGCGGTTGAGCGCGTCGGCGATTTTTTCCCGCTGGGCCGGACTGATGAAATTGGTCGACCGCGTCGACATCGCGAAACCTCATCCTGCAAAAACGCCGCCGCACCCTAACCGGATGGGATTGCGTTGTGTTAACGAAGCGTAAACAACGTTAATGGCGCGGGGGAGCAAGACGATGAGTCAGGAGCTGTGGAGTCAGGTCGATTCTTATATCGCGGAGCGCCTCATGCCGCGCGACCCCGCCCTCGACGCGGCTCTGGCGGCGAACAAGGCCGCCGGACTGCCCGCCATCGACGTGTCGCCGCCTCAGGGCAAGCTGCTGAATTTTTTTGCGCGCATGGTCGGCGCCCGGCGGGTGCTGGAAATCGGCACGCTCGGCGGTTATTCGACCATCTGGCTGGCCCGCGCGCTGCCGCCCGACGGCGTCGTCGTAACGCTGGAGGCGCTCCCGGCGCATGCGGATGTGGCGCGGAAAAATATCGAGCAGGCCGGCTTGGCCGAAAGGGTCGATCTGCGCGTCGGACCGGCGCTGGAGACTCTTCCGCTGCTGGCGAGCGAAGGCGCCGCTCCCTTCGACCTGATTTTCATCGACGCCGACAAGCGCGGCAATCCCGACTATCTGGCCTGGGCGAAAAAGCTGTCGCGGCCGGGAAGCCTGATTGTCGTCGATAATGTGGTGCGCCACGGCGCGCTCATCGATCCCTCGCGCGACGACGCCGACATTCAGGGCATCCGCCGCTTCTTCGACCTGCTGGCGGAAGATCCGCATCTGAGCGCCACGGCGATCCAGACGGTGGGCAGCAAGGGCTGGGACGGATTCGCGCTGGTCCTCGTCGAGCGTGAGCCGAATGAGCGTTTTTCTCTACAGACTCCGCGCTTGCTCCTTACCTGGCCTTGATCCTGATCGGCTTCCTGCCGAGCGAGATCTGGCGATTTCTGGGCGTGTTTATCGCGCGGCGCATCGACGAGGAGTCGGAAGCTTTCCTGTTCGTGCGCAGCGTCGCCACGGTTTTGCTGGTCGGGGTGGTGGTGAAAATCGTGCTGATACCATCGCGCGAACTGGCGTCCGTGCCGATCTGGGCGCGGTGCGCGGCCTTCGTTATCGCGGCAGGCGCCTTTTTCGCGGCGCGCCGCTCAGTCTTCGCCGCGATTGTCGCCGGCGAGGCGGTGATCATTTTGGCGGCGTGGCATTGGGCGGTTTGAAGCACCTCATGGTGAGGAGCGAAGCGTCTCGAACCATGGGCAACCGCCCGGACCTTGATGAAGGCTGGATTGCGGCTAACGAGCCCCTCGTCCTTCGAGACGCTTCGCTCCTCAGGGAGAGGGGGAATGGGGAATTTGCAGGTGTTTCATCCATTCGCCATCACCCCCTCATGGTGAGGAGCGAAGCGTCTCGAACCATGGGCAAAAGCCCGGACCTTGATGAAGGCTGGATCGCGGCTAACGAGCCCCTCGCCCTTCGAGACGCGCCTTTGGCGCTCCTCAGGGAGAGGGGGACTGGGGGAGTTGCAAGGGCTTCACCCCTCGGCGGCCAGCGCGGCGCGGATCTTGTCGGCGTGGGCCTTGAGCACGGCCGGATCGGCCATTTTGCCGCCATGGGGGCGCAGGCCTTGGCCTTCCCAGCGCGGCATCACGTGGAAATGGATGTGGAACACGCTCTGGCCGCCGGCCGCTTCGTTGAATTGATGCAGGGTGACGCCATCCGCCGCCATGGCTTTTTTCACCGCCCGGGCGATTTTCTGCACCCGCAGGATCAGGGCCGAAAGCGCCTCGGGCGGCACGTCCAGCAAGCCTCTCGCGGCGACCTTGGGAATGACCAGCACATGGCCATCGGAGCGCGGCATCACGTCCATGAAGGCCACCACCGCCTCGTCCTCGAACACTTTTTCGCAGGGAATCTCTCCGCGTAAAATTTTGGCGAAGATATTGTTGGGATCGTAGGCGACGGACATGAGCGACTCCATTTGCCGGAACCGTGCCCCAAGCCAGCGGCGGCGGTCAAGAGCCCTTCTTGAACGGCGCCAGGTCGGCATAGTCCTCGATCATCGACTCGACAGCGCGGGCCTCGCGCGCGAAAAAATCCGCCGCCGCGACAGCAAGGCGGGGGTCGGCGAATTCATGCGCCGAATAGGTCGGCACAGGCTCATAGCCGCGCGACAGCTTGTGCTCGCCTTGCGCGCCGGCCTCCACGCGCGACAGGCCGCGCGCGATGGCGAAATCGATCGCCTGATAATAGCAGAGTTCGAAATGCAGGCAGGGATGGTGTTCGAGCGCGCCCCAGTTGCGGCCGTAAAGCGCGTCGTCGCCGATCAGGTTGAGCGCCCCGGCGATGGGGCGCCCGTCGCGCGTCGCCATCACCAGCAGGATGCGGTCGGCCAGCGCCGCGCCGAGTTTTGAGAAGAATTTCCGGGTCAGATAGGGATGGCCCCATTTCCGCGCCCCGGTGTCCAGGTAGAAAGCGAAAAAGGCGTCCCAATGCGCCTCGGTCAGGTCGGCGCCGGTGACCCATTCGATTTTGAGCCCGCTGGAAAGCGCCTCGGCGCGCTCCTTGCGGATGGCCTTGCGCTTGCGCGAGGCGAGCGTGGCGAGGAAATCCTCAAAACACGTATAGCCGCGATTGAAGAAATGGAATTGCTGGCCTTTTCTCAGCGACAACCCGCTTTCGCCGAGAAAATTCCAGTCGGTCTCATCGGGAAAGGTGACATGCAGCGACGACACTCCCGCCTTTTCGCGCAAGCTCCGCAGGCCCGGGACCAACGCCTCGCGGGCGCCGGCGGGGGCGTCGCTGGCGACCAGCAGGCGTCGTCCGGGCACCGGCGAGAAAGGCACGGCCACCTGCAATTTGGGATAATAGCGCCCGCCGACCCGCTCGAACGCCTCGGCCAGCGCATGATCGAACACATATTCGCCCATCGAGTGGGTCTTGAAATAGGCGGCGGCGCAGGCGGCGAGCCGGCCGTCCCCCGTCTCGACCAGCACATGCGCCGGAACCCAGCCCGTGCGTCCGCCGACGCAGCCGGTGGTCTCCAGCGCGTCGAGAAAGGCGTGGGTCAGGAAGGGGTTGAACCGCTCGCCGCCCGCGCTTGAAAACGCCGCAGGCGCGGGATTGGCGCAGGCGTCCCACGCGGCGGCGGGCACGGCGCCGATGCGGTCGATCTGGCTGATGCGAAAGGGGGAGGAGGTCATTGGCGGCATCATCGCCCAAAGCTTCGGTCCGATCCAGCCGCTTGTTTCGGCGCCTTGATCGACGTTTAAGCGGCGGCGGCGGTCACGCGGTTGCGGCCGGCGGTTTTCGACTGGTACAGCGCCCGGTCGGAGCGACTGAACAAGGCGTCGGGCGTGTCGCCGGCAAGACTTTCGGCAATGCCGATCGACACGGTCACAGCAACGGCGCGCGCGCCTTTTTCGATGGGGAAGGGCGCGGCGGCGACAATGGCGCGAAGCCTTTCACCGATGATTTGCGCCACCGACAATTTGCTGTCGGGCATGATGACGACAAACTCCTCGCCGCCAATCCGGCACAGCAGATCGACGCCGCGCAGCGCGCGTTTCACCCGCGCCGCGAAAATCTTCAAAACCTCGTCGCCGGCGCCGTGGCCATGGGCGTCGTTGACCGCCTTGAAATGGTCGATGTCGAGAAACATCGCCGCAAGCGGCTGGCCCCTCTGCGACGCCTGTTCGAGCAGGGCGGCGACATGCGATTGGAGATAGCGGCGGTTGTTGAGGCCGGTGAGCGGATCGACCACCGCCAGTTCGATTGCCGCCTGAACATTATACCGCAACCCGTCGGCATAGCGTTTGCCGCGCACCTGGGTGCGCACGCGGGCCAGCGTCTCGTTGCGGTCGATCGGGCGCAGCAGATAATCATTCACGCCCAGATCGAGGCCGCGCAAGATGCGCTTGCGGTCTTCCGGGTCGGCCAGCATCAGCAGCGGGGTGTGGCGGGTGCGTTCGATCGAGCGCAACTGGCCGCACAGGCGCAGACCGTCGAAATCGGCGAGATCCAGGCTGACGAGGGCGACCTGATAATCGGCCTGGGCGGCGCGAAACAGCGCCTCCCTGGCGTCGGCTTCGATATCGACCTCATAACAGCCGCCCAGCGCTGCGGCGACGCGCCCGGCGGAATGGGGGCGGTCGTCCACCACCAATACCCGCCCGCCGCGTCCGTCGTCGAGCGAGGGACGCGAGGCGGCCGGAACGCCGAGTTGGGCCGAGGTGTTGGCGCGGGCGCGCAACTCGTCGACCACCAGCTTGAGCCGGGACAAGGAGCGGACGCGCGCCAGCAGCGCGATTTCGTCGATGGGTTTGGTCAGAAAATCGTCGGCGCCGGCCTCCAGCCCCTTTACGCGGTCGGCGGTGTGGTCGAGCGCGGTGACCATGATGACCGGCAGATGCAGGGTGTCGGGGTCATTCTTGAGCTGGCGGCAGACTTCAAACCCGTCCATGCCGGGCATCATGACGTCGAGCAAAACGATGTCGCAATCGCCGCGCTTGCAGATTTCCAGCGCCTCAAACCCGTTGGCCGCCGTGATCACGACGAAATAATCGGCGGTCAGCCGCGCTTCGAGCAGTTTGAGATTGGCGGCGATATCGTCCACCACCAGCACACGCGCCGTCATCGAGCCTGTGCCTTTCAGTCGCCGATGAAGGTGCGGACCGTTGCGAGAAATTTGATCACCGAGATCGGCTTGGACAGATAGGCCTCGCACCCGCCCTGCAACATTTTTTCCTCGTCGCCCTTCATCGCGAAGGCGGTGATGGCGATGACGGGAATGGGCGCCAGTTCGGGATCGTCCTTGAGCCATTGGGTGACCTGGAGCCCCGAGACTTCCGGCAATTGGATGTCCATCAGGATCAGGTCGGGACGGTGCTGGCGCGCGAGGCCGACCGCCTCCACGCCGCTCTTGGTCTGCACGGTGTCGTAGCCATGCGCTTCGAGCAGGTCGTTGAAGAGCTTCATGTTCAGCTCATTATCCTCGACGATCAGAACCTTTTTCTTCATCTCATTCCGCCAAGGCCGCCGCAGCCCGCACGCAAGGGCCGAACGGACCGAAACTATGCGACATAAATTGACGAAAAGAAAATTTGCGCTCAATTAGAACTCGATTAGCCTTAAGGAAACGCCTTTTGTCCTCGAAATCCCCCGCCCGAGATCGCCGCGAAGGCGCGGAGGCCATGGCCGTCGCCGCTCTAGGCTTCCTCGCCGCCGAACCGGAGCGCCTGTCGCGCTTTGTCGCCTTGTCCGGTCTTGAAGTCGCCAATTTGCGCAGGGCGGCGCAGGATGAGGGTTTTCTGGCGGGAATCATGGCCTATGTGGCCGCCGACGAGGCGCTTCTGCTCGAATTTGCCGCCGCCAGCGGACGGAAGCCGGAAGAGATTGCGGCGGCGCATCACGTCCTCAATCCCGATTTCGAGGGTTAAAAGGGCTGGAGAGTTGCCGAAATCCCGATTAGAACAGCGCGGACGCTCGCGTTTTAGCCTCTTTTGCAAAATCGGGAATTTTTGAATGGTCAAGATCGTTTATGTCAGCTCTTCCGGCAAACGGCGGGAGGTTGAGGCCAAGCCGGGCATGACGGTGATGGAAGCGGCGACCAAGGCCGGCATCGACGAGATCGTCGCCGAATGCGGCGGGGCCTGCGCCTGCGCCACCTGCCAGGTCTATGTCGCGCCGGAATGGTTCGACAAATTGCCGCCGCTCAGTCCGATGGAAGGCGACATGCTGGATTTCGCCGTCGATCCGCGTCCCGAATTCCCGCCTGTCATGCCAGATCATCATTTCCGAAGCCCTCGACGGGCTGACGGTCGAGACGCCCGCCGATCAGGGGTGAATCGGTTCCTCATGGTGAGGAGCGCAGCGTCTCGAACCATGGGCAAATTCCCGAACCTCGATGACGGCCAGAGGCCGCGACACTGTGGCCAAAGAACTCCCTCGCCCTTCGAGACGCCGCCGCCGTGGGGCGTCGATAAACGGCCGACCTGTCTACGGGGCGGCTCCTCAGGGAGAGGGGATTGAGGAATTTGCCAGAGATGCCTCAGCTCTCCTTGTTCTTGTCGCCGCCGACCAAAAAAGGCGCGACCTCGCCGAGGCCCGGCGGCTTGCGCGCGAAAAACGGCATGGGGCGGCAGACCGACATGGCGGACAGGCCGATTCGCGCGGTCAACAAGCCGTTGAGCACGCCTTCGCCCAGCCGCGCGGATATTTTCGCGGCGATGCCATGGCCGAGGACCTGTTGCAGCAGGCTGTCGCCCACGGCCATGCCGGCGGTGATGGCGAGATGGGCGCCGACCGCGCGGGCCAGCCGCCATGCGCCGAGCATGCCGGGCCGCCCGCCATAGATTTCGGCGATGCGCCGGATGAGCCGCAAGGCTTGGGCCGCGACGAAAATCACATCGACAATGGCGCGCGGGCTGATCGCCGCCACCACCGACACGCGTTTGGCCGCGGCGGCGATCTCCTTGCGCGCAGCGTCGTCCAGTCTTGGCATGAGTTGGCGTTCGGCGATGTCGATCAGGTCGCGCCCGTCGATGATTTCGTCGCGCAATTCCTTGAGTTTTTCGCGGGCGGCGGCGGCGAAGGGATCATGCTTGTAGAGCGCGCATAATTCGCGCACCTTTTTCCGCGCGAGGTCGCGGTCGTCGCTTTCATGCGCCAGCGCCAGTTCGCGGTGCAGCAAGGCGATGTGGCGTTGGCGGAAAATCGACTTGATTTCCCGCCCGGCCAGCACCAGCGCCGCCAGCAGCGCCAGAGCGGCGAGGCCGAGGCCGATCACGCCGAGCGCGGCCGAGCGCGCGAACAGGGACTCGATCAGATTGCTCAGCCACAAGGTGAAGGCGAAGGACACGAGGCCGCCCAGCGCCGAGAGCAGAAGCCCGCTCCAGCTGAACACGCCGCCGTCCAGAAACCCTTGCTTTTGCGCCTTCTCCACCGCCTGTTCCGCCGGATCGAGCAGAAGCTCGGCCTCGATCCGATAAGCGTCGGGCTTTTCCTCGACGACGAAATCCGGGCGTCGCCTCGGGCCGGTCGTCGAGGCGGAAGGCGCGCGGCCGAAATCGTCTTTGGTCGATTCTGGGATCGCTCATGTCAGCCGGTCTCCAAACAGGAACTGGCAGGCGCGGTCGAGCCGGATATGCGGCAGCGGATCGCCGGCGCCCACGAGAGGCGGACGGAAGCGCAGGAAACGCAGATCGGCGTCGTCTTCAGGCATGGCCAGGCCGTTGCCGCGAAGAAGCTGGCGCGGGTCGGCCGGCAACTGGCCGGGAAAGATCGCCGCTTCGGCCTTGCCGTCGAAAAACTGGCCGTCGAGTTTTTCCCCGGCCAGGGGACGCCGACGATGGCGTCGAGCGTTTCGCGTCCCTGCCGCACCGCGGCCTCGCGCGTCGCGCGCACGGCGGCGAGCGCGATGACATCGACCTCCGCGCCGTAAAGCTCGGAGCGGGCAATGGCGCGGTCGGTCAACTGGCGCAGGATCGCCTCCAGCCGGTCATGGCTCTGGTGATGCAGATGGTCGGCCTTGGTCGCCGCGACCAGGATCTTGTCGATCTTCGGCCGAAAAAGAGTCGCCAGCAAACCGCTGCGCCCGACCCGAAAGGCGGCCAGAACCTCGTTGAGCGCATTTTGCAGATCGCGCAGCGCATCGGGACCGGAATTAAGCGCCGCCAAGGCGTCCACCAATACGATCTGGCGGTCGAGCCGGGCGAAATGATCGCGGAAGAAGGGGCGCACTACCAGGGCTTTATAGGATTCGTAGCGCCGCTCCATCATCGACGCCAGCGTCCCGTTGGCGGCCTCGAACCCCTCCGGCAGGTGCAAAGGCGCAAAGGTCAGGGCCGGCGAGCCTTCGAGGTCGCCCGGCATGAGAAAGCGCCCCGGCGGCAAGGTGGACAGGGCATAGGCGTCGCCGCGCGCGGCGCGCAGATAGCCGGTGAACATCTCGGCGGCGCGGCGCGCCACGCTTCATCTTCGGGGCCGGACGGATCGAGCGTGGCGGCGAAGCCGCGCCAGTTGGAAGCGAAGGGCGCGCGCGCGGCGGCGGCGCTGGCGTCAAAGGTTTCGCGCGACCATTCAGCGTAGGATTTTTGCAGCAGCGGCAGGTCGAGCAGCCATTCGCCGGGATAATCGACGATGTCGATGGTGAAATGCGAAGGGCCGGCTCGAAAACCATCACGACGCAAAAATCGATCCGCAGCCGCAATTCGGAAATCTGGCGCGTCGAATGGGGCCAATGCCGATCCGGGCCGGTCAGGGCGGCGAGATGGTCCTCATAATTGAAGCGGGCGATATGATCGTCGGGCTGCGGCTCCAGCCGCCCGCCGATCAGCCGGCCTTCCGCCGCGACGCGAAACACCGGGAGAGGATTTTTCTCGCCCGGACCGAGCGCGTGAGTCAATTGCCGGGCCAGCGCCGTGATGAACACCGTCTTGCCGGCGCGCGAAAGGCCGGTAACGCCGAGCCGCAGCCCTTTTCCGCGCAAAAGCTCGGACAAGTTGGCGGCGCTGTTGAGCGCTTCCTGCATCAGATCGGAAAAAAAGGACAAGGAGAACTCCGGCTGCGCGGAAAGGGGGGAACCGGCTTTTCGAAAAATAGTCGCGTCATTGATAAAACGAGAGGGGTGGCCGGTTCAACCGAAGCGCCCATCCCTCTCGCGGGTCATTTAAGCACGATCGCCAAAAGGGAAAGGGTCAGGTCAGGAAAAGCATGAGTTCACCGCCGTCCCAGCGCAAATGGCGCCATTGGTCGGCGTGCACGTTGAAAATCGCCAGGCCGCAGGGTGGAAAGCCGCGCTCCAGCCGCGCCAGGGCGGCGCTGTCGCCGGCGGCGGCGAAACGCGACGCGAATTCGCTCATGGCGGGATTATGGCCGACGATCATCGCCGCCTGCGCTGAATCCGGCAGATCGCGAACCTCCTCCATGACGTCGCCGCGCCCGGCGTTATAAAGGTCCTTCTCGATCCTGACCTCGGGCGCTTCGCCAAATTCAGCCTGGGCCAGCTTCCAGGTCTCCTGCGTGCGCGCGGCGTCCGACACCAGCACCAGATCGATCTTCTGGCGCGTCAGCGCGAGAAAGGCGCCGACGCGCGTCGCCGCCTGCCGCCCGTCCGCCGTCAAGGGCCGTTCGCGGTCGCTGAATTTGGAGACCGGAACGGCTTCGGCGTGGCGAAAGAGGAAGAGGTGACGCATGAGGCCAGACTAGCATGAATTTCGCGTCAGCATCGCCGGCGCGGGCGGCGGAAAAGCCGGAGCGACAAAGTGACGCGGATCATCGCGGCAACGGGTTTGCGCCTTGTCGACACCTCGAATTTCCAGCTTTTGCGTTTTATCCCGATAGGCTAGAGCTTTTTCCGGCCCGCCTGAAACAGATGGCGCCACGACTCGCATGGATCGCCCCAAGCGGCGGGAGGAAAGAATGAAAAAGACTCTTTGGATCTGGGGGGCGACTTTTGCCGCGGCTTTGGCATGCGGCTCGCGCTGGCGCGCAGGACAGGTTTTCGATCGCTCAGTTCGGCGGAATGGAGATGCCGCGAGTGGTGCCGCCGCCGAAATCGAAACAATCGCCAGCCGCGAACGCCTGCGCCACTGGCGGCGGGAGGATCGAACTGGATGCGCGCATCGCCGCCTGCACCAACCTGATCGACTCCGGCAAATGGAAAGGCAAGGACATTGGTTGGGCCTACGCCAACCGCTGCGCCGTCTACAGCGCGCAAGGGCGGGACGACAAGGCGCTTGGCGATTGCGTCCAGGCGATCCTGCTCGACCCTGACAGTGTGATCCCCTATCAAATTCGCGGCGACATCGCGTTGAAGCGGGGCGAGTCCGACAAGGCGCTTGCCGATTACGACAGCGCCATCCAGCATGGCGCGCGATACGCCGCCATCTTTGTCGATCGCGGCAATCTCCTGCTGGCCAAGGGAGAGTCGGAGAAAGCCCTGGCGGATTTCAATCAGGCTCTGGAAATCAATCCCAACAGCGCGAGGGCGCTGGTTGCCCGTGGCGCGGCCCGGTTCACCGGTGGCGATTTCGCTCCGGCGATTGCCGATTTCGACAAGGCGATCGAATTGACGCCGGATAATTCCCTGGCCTGGTTCAACCGGGGCTCGGCCTTTTTCGCCAAAGGCGACGCCGCCAAGGCCGCCGAAAATTTCAAACAGGCGCTGACACTCAGCCCCGCCAACGCTTACGCCGCCCTCTGGCTGTTTATCGCCAGCGGCAATGCCAACGCCAAATCCGAGTTGCAGGCCCATGCGGCCAGGCTTTCGCAAAAATCCTGGCCCTGGCCCGTGGTTCAATTTTATCTCGGCGCCAAGGATGGAGCGCAGACCATTGCCGCCGCGAGCAATCCGGGCGAGCAATGCGAGGCGCAATTCTATGTTGGAGAAGAGCGGGCGATGAATAAGGCGGCGAGCGAGGCGCTGCCCTATCTGCGCAAGGCGGTCGAAATCTGCCCGAAGGATTTCGGCGAAATGATCCAGGCGAGAAGCGAGCTGAAGAAGTTGGAAGCCGCGCCGCCGAAGCCGGAAGCGCCCGCCGCCAAACCGGAGCCGGCCGACAGCAAAAATGTGCCGGCCGAACCAGCGCCCGATTTGAAAAAATGACACGTATCGATCCGATCCGAGCCACCGGATCGGGAAAACTCTAGAGCGCTCCCCACATAGCCTGACGCGCTTCGCACTTGATATGGTTCAGATTAGACGGCCTGTATTGACATGGCCCCCGTCATTGCGAGCGAAGCGAAGCAATCCATGGCTTGCGGTTGTGGCCAGGGTGGATTGCTTCGCTTCGCTCGCAATGACGTCCCTGGAATGCTCTAGCGCGTAAGTTCCTTCATCGCCGCTTCGATGCCTTCCAGCGTCAGTGGGAACATGCGGTTTTCCATGATCCGCTGGATCAGGCCGATCGACTGGGTATAGGGCCAATGCGCCTCGGGCAGGGGATTGAGCCAGACTGCGTGCGGCCAGCAGTTCAGCGCGCGCTCCATCCAGACTTTTCCGGCCTCCTCGTTGTGATGTTCGACCGACCCGCCGTCCATCACGATCTCATAGGGACTCATCGACGCGTCGCCGACGAAGATCAGCTTGTAATCATGCGGATAGGTGTGAAGCACGTCCCAGGTGGCGAGCTTTTCCGAATGGCGGCGGGCATTGTTCTTCCATACCCCCTCATAAAGGCAATTATGGAAGTAGAAATGCTCCAGATGCTTGAACTCGGTTCGGGCGGCGGCGAAAAGCTGCTCGACCTGCTCGATATGCCAGTCCATCGAGCCGCCGACGTCCAGCAGCAACAACACCTTGACCGCATTGCGGCGCTCCGGGCGCAGCCGCAGGTCGAGAAAGCCCTGCCGCGCCGTCGCGCCAATGGTGCTGTCGAGATCGAGTTCCTCCGCGGCGCCGGTGCGGGCGAGTTTGCGCAGACGCCTTAGCGCCAGCTTGATGTTGCGCGGACCAAGCTCTTCGCCGCCGTCCAGATCCTTGAATTCGCGCTTGTCCCAGACCTTGACCGCGCGGAAATTGCGATTGCCGTCCTGGCCGATGCGGATGCCTTCGGGATGATAGCCATAGGCGCCAAAGGGCGAGGTTCCGCCCGTGCCGATCCATTTGTTGCCGCCCTGGTGCCGCCCCTTCTGCTCTTCGAGCCGCTTCTTGAGCGTCTCCATCAGCTTGTCCCAGCCCAGCGCCTCGATTTCCTTCTTCTCCTCGTCGGTCAGGAATTTTTCAGTCAGCTTCTTGAGCCATTCCGCGGGAATTTCGGCGTTTTGCGTCAGGTCGGCGCCGGATTCGAGTCCTTTGAACACCTCGCCGAACACCCGGTCGAACTTGTCGAGATTGCGCTCGTCCTTGACCAGGCAGACGCGGGAGAGAAAGTAGAATTCCTCAACCGATTTTTCCGCCAGATCGGCGGACAGCGCCTCGCAGAGAGTGAGATATTCCCGAAGCGAAACCGGGATTTGCGCCTCGCGCAGGGAGGTGAAGAAGTTGAGCAGCATGGATCCAGTCTGCCATGCGCCGAGAAGAGCCGTCACGGCAAAAAAAAGCCGACGATGGCGAACCATCGTCGGCGATTGTCGGCAGGCCCGAGGGCCGGCCGGAATGTCAGCGTCAAGTCTCAGTACTTGGCGACGACGGCCTTCGGAGCTTCGGGAGCCCACAGCGGCACGATCACGTGGATGCCGAGGTTGGTGCCGTGGCTGGCGTAGTTGTGCTTGTAAACGTCGGTGCCGAACACGACCTGGGTGATGACCGGGCCGAAGTTATAGCCAACCAAGCCGCCGAGAGCGAACTGGCTCTGCAGGGTCAGCCGCTGTAGAAGCCGTGCCGGTCAGTAGCGGTTGGTGTCAGGTCGAACCGTAGCCGATGACGCCGACTTCCCACTTGCCGAAGGTGTGGGTCAGGCCGAGGTCATAGTTGAAGTAGTCGCTGACGCTGGATGTGCAGGACGAGCAGCGCCGAAGCCAGGCCCGGTGCCGTTGCCGACGATGCCGTACATCAGGTTGGCGGTCGCGTTCCAACCGCCGCCATGATAGGCGAGGGCCAGCTGCTGATGGAAGGTGGTCTGGTTCGAAGGTCGATTGGTGAATGTTGACGTGCGGTCGACGGACGCCGATATAGGCGCCGGCCAGGTAGGAAGCGCTGAAGCCGTTGCCGAAGTTATAGGCGATACTGGCCCGCGACGAAGGGGTTGTAGAAGCCGCGGACGAAGAGCGCGTGGGACGCCCGGATCGCGTCGGCAGCCGCCCGAAGCTGCCGGAGCGGCGGCGACGATCTGGAAGCGGCCGCCAGCCGATGCGTCCAGGGGGTCGCCCAGGCGATGATCGGCACGTTATAGTCGAAGGTTCGAGGTGCCGCTGAAGTCGCGGTAGTTGCCGATGCTGCCGGTGTCGACGAAATAGATGCCTTCCGGAAGCGGGGTGGCGAGATCGATACCAGCGCGTTCGCCGGGCGGGGTGGTCGAGAAAGCGAGAGCCGCTCCCGACAGGCCGGTGAGGCCGAGCGCGCCCATGGTTGCGCCGAGGATTGTAGCCTTGATGTTCATATTGAAAACCCCTCCCGAGGGCGTCCGTTACAGTGTAAAACCTGAAGTCAACTTCGCGCCGTGTCGCTATTCAATTGCCGGACAGCTATTCTGCAGGCGTGAGGCTTCCTATCTGTTGACCTTAGTCGAAGCGGGATCGGGGTTGAAGGGGCGGCGCGCCCATTATGGCGCAAGTTTGCCCTTCTGGGTCATTCCGCATCGCCCCGTTGTAGAAATGTCACAATATAAGTGCGCTTGAGGCAGTACCTTAGTACAGCGAATTCAGCAGGTTGACCTGCGAGTCCTTCTTCTGCAGAAACACGAGAATGGCGATGCGCGAATCGTCATTTCGAGATCCATGCAAACTCTCGCCGCTTGCTCCCGCCGTGCTGCGGCGCCACATTGTCGCAGGGCCGGGCGGGCAAAAAGCTTTGGCATGACGCCTCGGGCAAATTAGGACAAGACATGGGTTTCACCGGATCGAGCACATATGTCGCGACGCAGGATCTGCGGGTCGCGGTCAACGCCGCCTTGACGCTGGAGCGTCCGCTGCTGGTCAAGGGGGAGCCGGAACGGGCAAGACCGTGCTGGCCGAAGAGGTCGCGGCGTCGCTCAAGGCCCCGCTTCTGACCTGGCACATCAAGTCGACCACCAAGGCGCAGCAGGGACTTTACGAATATGACGCCGTCTCGCGCCTGCGGGATTCGCAGTTGGGCGATCCGCGCGTCACCGAGATCGGCCATTACATCAAGCGCGGCAAATTATGGGAAGCCTTCACCGCCGACGAGCGGTTGGTCCTGCTGATCGACGAAATCGACAAGGCCGATATCGAATTTCCCAACGACCTGCTGCTCGAACTCGATCGGATGGAGTTCCACGTCTATGAGACCGGCGAAACCATTCGCGCCACAAAGCGGCCGCTGGTCATCATCACCTCTAACAATGAGAAAGAGTTGCCGGACGCTTTTTTGCGCCGCTGCTTCTTCCATTACATCAAATTTCCCGACAAGCCGACGATGGAGGCGATCGTCGCGACCCATTTTCCGAATTTGAAGAAAAACCTGGTCGAAGAAGCCTTGCGCCTGTTTTTCCAGATGCGCGAAGTTCCCGGCCTGAAGAAAAAGCCCTCGACCTCTGAATTGCTGGATTGGCTGAAGCTGCTGCTCAACGAGGACATCACGCCGGAACAGTTGCGCGAGAGCGACTCCTCCAAATTGATCCCGCCGCTGCACGGCGCCCTGCTCAAGAATGAGCAGGACGTGCACATGTTCGAGCGGCTGGCCTTTTTGCATCGCCGCGAGCGGCGGTGAGAAGACACAACGGCCCATATGGGCCGTTAGGAGCGAATGCCGATGCCGAGCTTAGGCGAGATCCTGATTGCGGCTCGTCGCAATCAAGGAACGAAATTAAGACGCGGCGCGCTGCTCCAGCAACTCGGAAATGGCGGCGAGCGCCGCCTCGGCCGCTGCGCCGTCGGGGCCGCCGGCCTGGGCCATGTCGGGGCGGCCGCCGCCGCCCTTGCCGCCGAGCTTTTCGGCGGCAAGGCGCACGAAATCGACCGCGTTGAATTTCTGCGTCAGATCGGGCGTGACCGCGACGACGACGCCAGCGCGCCCGTCCGAAGAAACCCCGACAATGGCGACGACGCCAGAGCCGACGCTCTGCTTGGCCTCGTCCGCCAGCGATTTCAGGTCTTTCATCTCGACGCCGGATACGACGCGCGAAAAATAATTCACCCCGGCGATCTGCCGCACCGGTTGCTCGGTTGAAGCGCCGCCGCTCATCGCCAGCCTTTTCCGCGCTTCGGTGAGTTCCCGCTCGAGTTTCTTGCGCTCTTCGATCAGGGCGGCGAGCCTGTCCGACGCATCCTCGACCGGGGCTCGCAACAGACCCGACAGATCATGCAGGACGCGCGCTTCGGCGTTGAGATGGCGTCGTGCGGCCATGCCGGTCTTGGCCTCGATGCGCTGAACGCCGGCCGCCACGGCGCCGCGGCCGACAATCGACACCAGGCCGATGTCGCCGGTGCGCGCGACATGGACGCCGCCGCAAAGTTCGATCGAGAAGGGTTTGCGCGCCCCGCCTCCCATCGAGACGACGCGGACTTCGTCGCCATATTTCTCGCCGAACAGGGCGCGGGCGCCGGCTTCGATCGCCTCATCCACCGCCATCAGGCGGGTGACCACCGGCGCGTTTTCCAGCACCGCCTGATTGGCGAGATCTTCAATCTGCGCCAATTCCTGATCGCTGACCGGCTTGGGATGGGCGAAATCGAACCTCAACCGGTCGGCGGCGACCAGCGAGCCTTTTTGCGCGACATGATCGCCAAGGATTTCGCGCAGGGCTTCATGCAGCAGATGGGTGGCGGAATGGTTGGCGCGGATGGCGGAGCGCCGCTCGTGATCGACCTCGAGATTCAGGGCCGCGCCGAGAGCGACCTCGCCTTCTTCCACGATGACTTCATGCACGAACAGGTCGCCGAGCTTTTTCGTCGTGCTTTCGACGCGCATGCGCACGCCCGGACCATGCAAAACACCGGTGTCGCCGACCTGGCCGCCGGATTCGGCGTAAAACGGCGTCTGGTTGAGGATGACCAGGCCCTTCTGGCCGGCGGAGAGCGCTTTTTGCTGCGCCCCGTCGCGCAACAGGGCGACGACCACGCCTTCGGCCTTCTCGGTGTCGTAACCCAGAAAATCCGTCGCGCCGACCTGGTCCTTGACCGCGAACCAGATGACTTCCGTCGCCGCTTCGCCGGAGCCGGTCCAGGCCTTGCGCGCCTCGGCGCGCTGGCGCTGCATGGCGGCGTCGAAAGTCTCCTTGTCGACGCCGATCTTGCGGGCGCGCAGCGCCTCCTGCGTCAGATCGAGCGGGAAGCCATAAGTGTCGTAAAGCTTGAAGGCGACGTCGCCGGAAAGCTTCTGGCCTTCCCGCAGGTCGCGGGATTCCTCGTCGAGGATCGACAGGCCGCGCGCAAGCGTGACGCGGAAACGGGTTTCCTCCAGCTTCAGCGTCTCTTCGATCAGCGACTGGGCGCGGATGATCTCGGGATAGGCGGCGCCCATTTCGCGCTCGAGCGCCGGAACGAGACGCCACATCAGGGGATCGCGCGCGCCGAGCATCTGCGCATGGCGCATGGCGCGGCGCATGATGCGGCGCAGGACATAGCCGCGCCCTTCATTGGCCGGCAGCACGCCGTCGGCGACGAGGAAGGCGGAGGCGCGCAAATGGTCGGCGATGATGCGATGGCTCGCCTGCATCGGGCCGTCGGAATCGACGCCGGTGGCTTCGGCCACCGCGCGGATCAGGGCGCGGAACAGGTCGATGTCGTAATTGGATTTGACCCCCTGCATGAGCGCGGCGATGCGCTCCAGCCCCATGCCGGTGTCGATCGACGGGCGGGGCAGGGGAACGCGCTGGCCGGGCGCGACCTGCTCATATTGCATGAAAACGAGGTTCCAGAATTCCAGGAACCGGTCGCCGTCCTCGTCGGGACTGCCGGGCGGGCCGCCGCGCAGGCTCTCGCCCTGGTCGAAGAAAATTTCCGAGCAGGGGCCGCAGGGGCCGGTCTCGCCCATCGACCAGAAATTATCGCTGGAGGCGATGCGGATGATGCGGTCGTCGGAAAAACCGGCGATTTTTTTCCACAGGCCGAAGGCTTCATCGTCGTCGTGATAGACGGTGACGAGCAGCTTGTCCTTGGGCAGCCCGAAATCCTTGACGATCAGTTCCCAGGCGAGCGCAATGGCTTGCTCCTTGAAATAATCGCCAAAGGAGAAATTGCCGAGCATTTCGAAAAACGTGTGATGGCGCGCGGTATAGCCGACATTGTCGAGGTCGTTGTGCTTGCCGCCGGCGCGCACGCATTTCTGTGAGGACGTGGCGCGGACATAGTCGCGTTTTTCGGCGCCGGTGAACAGGTTCTTGAACGGAACCATGCCGGCATTGGTGAACATCAGGGTCGGATCGTTGCGCGGAACCAGCGACGAAGACTTCGACCTTGGTGTGGCCGTTCCTGGCGAAATAATCGAGAAAGGTGGACCGGATTTCGTTGACGCCGCTCATGGAATGGTCTCGATCCTCTGCCTCGGTCTGCTTGCTCCCGCATATGATGTGTCTTTCCGCGCGGGCAAGCGGCCTTATCTACCGGCCGGTTCGGAGCCTGTCGAGAGCGGGCGTTGCATTATCTTGCGGCAAAAGCTCTCGCCAAACCAGACGCCGAGAGGATTTCAGCGTCGGGTGTGATGGCGCGCCACGGACGACCATGCCGAACCAGCGCTTATTCGTCGTCCGTCGTCTCGGAGCCGGTTCGATCGGTGTCGAGGATGCGGTCCGCAATCAGGCCGGCGTTTTCACGGATTGTCTGTTCGATTCGCGCCGCGGCGTCAGGATTGTTTTTCAGGAAAGTCTTGGCGTTTTCGCGGCCCTGGCCGAGACGCTGGCTGTCGAAGGAAAACCAGGCGCCGGATTTTTCGACCACGCCCGCCTTGACGCCGAGATCGACCAATTCGCCGAATTTCGAAATGCCTTCGCCATACATGATGTCGAACTCGACCTGCTTGAACGGCGGCGCGACCTTGTTCTTGACCACTTTCACGCGGGTCTGGTTGCCGGTCACTTCCTCGCGGTCCTTGATCGCGCCGATGCGGCGGATATCGAGGCGCACGGAGGAGTAGAATTTCAGTGCGTTGCCGCCGGTGGTGGTTTCCGGCGAGCCATACATCACGCCGATCTTCATGCGGATCTGGTTGATGAAGATCACCATGGTCCGTGACTTGGAAATCGACCCGGTCAGTTTGCGCAGCGCCTGGCTCATCAATCGGGCCTGAAGGCCGGGTTGCACGTCGCCCATCTCGCCGTCGATTTCCGCGCGGGGAACGAGGGCGGCGACCAAATCGATCACCAGCACGTCAACGGCGCCGGAGCGAACCAGGGTGTCGGTGATTTCCAGCGCCTGTTCGCCGGTGTCGGGCTGGGAAATGAGCAGGTCGTCGAGTTGGACGCCGAGCTTTCGCGCATAGACTGGATCGAGCGCATGTTCGGCGTCGACAAAGGCGCAAACACCGCCGGATTTCTGCGCCTCGGCGATGGTGTGCAGGGCGAGCGTTGTTTTGCCTGAGGATTCCGGACCGTAGATTTCGATCACGCGTCCGCGCGGCAGGCCGCCGACGCCGAGCGCGATGTCGAGGCCGAGCGACCCGGTCGAAATGGTCTCGATCTCCGTCACCGCCTGGTTCTTGCCCATGCGCATGATCGAGCCCTTGCCAAAGGCGCGTTCGATTTGCGCGAGAGCGGCGTCGAGCGCCTTGGTCTTGTCCACGGAGGTTCCTTCCACGAGGCGGAGATTTGCTTGCGACATTGGTTCGGATCCTTTTGGCATGGGTGACGCAGGGTGTGCAATCGCCTTGTACGCAATGTACCGTGTTTGTTCCTTCTCGCAAGTTCTTTTTTTGTCCCAATTATGCACTTTGCATAACATTAGCAAAAAAGGAGTAAAATCAATGCCGAATGATAAAAACGGAACCAAAAAGTCGAGCGAGAGAACGTAGATTCCGTTCTCGCGGAAGAGTCCCGCTAAATTGCCGAAGGGTCTGACGCAAGGAGAAACTGTGCCGGTCTTCAGATGTTCTTCACGAATTGGGTTGAAGACGGGTGCGATATATCCGTTTTTGACATTGTAACGCGGATGTATATAATTTTCTCCGAAAAGAGTTCCTAATGTACGAAGGCTGTCGATCCATTGATGGTATTGGGGGGATAGCTTGCTAGCAGTTTTCACAAAAATAGAAGATTCAATTATTTGCCTAAACTGTTTGAATTCGTCAATTTCGGTCAATAGTGCGATATGTTGTGAGCGAAGCTCAGTTAATGCGCTCTTGTGAAAGTCTATACAGGTGCTGATATCCATTCCAGGAAAATGAAACGATGGGTTCCCCGAGGCAACCCTCAAATAGTGCGAACTCGCGTTGCTGTGGGATGTTAAAAACGACCATATAATAACGACGAGAAAATAATTCGAATTGAACTTGGCGCACGGAAAAATCAACACCGTGATCGGGGAATTTCTTGTTTGGTGGTCCGATAACCAAGGTGTAGAAAAGAGTAAATGTTTGATCGAAAACTCCAAGATCTATTATGTCGCGTTTTTTTATGCCTACGTCGTAATAATCGCCGGATAGAGTAGAGCAATATCGAGAAAACATAATATGAAACAAATTGTCCTGCTTTATTGCTTTTGTAAATAAACTATTCACAAATGTGTTACCGTCTGCCGTTGTGTAATGATAATTTATTTTGTTTATTTCGGCGCTTTTAGGAGTTGGGTGAACCGTGTATCTATTTTCAACGATGGGCGTTCCTAAATCTTGGCCATCGCTAGGAAATGGATGGAACCCTCTGTCGGCATCAAACTGACGACCACGTATATCGATAATCAGATCTCCTTCTCTCATTTCGGCTACTGACAGGATACAACGCTGTCTGCCGGCTTTTCTGACAACAAACCGAACGGATTGTTTTCTAGCCATTTGCTTAAAATCCTTATGTTTGTAAAGGTCGTCTTCTTTGCGCTGAACTTGTGACAGCTTGCGAAAAAAATGGTAATGCGTTTGCATTCTCGAAACTGACGTGAGCCGCCAAATGAACGAGAAAGTAGCAGAACAGCCCCTCCATGACGAAATCACGAGGCGTCGCGACAATGCAATACGCCGAGCATTGAACACGCCCCCGAAAGACTCTAACGTAGCTCGATATGCAAGACGGAGCGTGCTAAAGCGCAACGGCAGAAGTCCAGTCAGGAAATATGGTCGATCACCGAAAGATACAGCCTAATTTTCGCTAGCTTGCGCTTAAGCCGCTCGCGCTGAACGAGGCTGTTGATAAGTCAGCCGCTTGCCTTCGGCGCCCTGAATGGCGCGGCGAGCGCGCTCGACGTCGTTAATACCAAGAGCTAATGCGGTTGGAATAGCGGAAGTCGAATTCGTTCAAATACGCCTGCAAGTGCTGTTCGCCGCAGTGCTGATAAACGCCCTTCATGCCGCGCTTAAAGATGCCAAAGAAGCCCTCGACGGTGTTTGTCGTCCATTCGCCGCGCGCATATTCGCCAGCGCTATGGCAAACGGTTTCGTGTTTGTTGAAATTCAGCGCCGGGTTTTTTGTAGTGGTGCGCCTCATCAGTCATTGAGCGTGCTGTCCAAAACAATATGTATTGCAACAGCGTCTTGCGCGATCGTGCGCGCGTCGAGATTGTCAACCTTGATCGACTTGGCGCGACCGTTGCGCTCAACAAGCGTGATCACCTTGCGCTTCGTCGCCGTGCCGCGCTTTCCCTGCCAGCCTTTGCCGTTGACGAAGGTCTGATCGGGCTTGCCGATGAAGGTTTCGTCCACTTCAACAATCTTGTCCTTGCCGCCAAAAGGCTCGGGATCACGGTCAAACATAGCCTCGCGGATGCGATGCGCCATGAACCAAGCCGTGCGGTATGACCCGAGGCCAAGAATTGCGCATGAGCTGGTGAGCGGAGATGCCCTTCTTGCTCGACGCCATCAGATGAAAACCAAGCGCCCACTTGTTCAGCGGAACATGGCTTGACTTCATGACAGAGCCAACGGTCACGGTGAAATGCTCGCGGCAGGCATCGGCACACGATAAAGGCCAGGGCGATGGCTCTTGCCTTCAAGGCGCGTGGCCTCACCGACAACGCCGCAATGCGGGCAAACGGGCTTTCCATCTGGCCAGCGGATCGCTTCGAAATGAGCGCGGGCGGTAGCTTCGTCATGGAAAATGGGATTGGTCAGATCGGTCACAGGCTTGGTCTCCAATGACCAGAACTTTATCTGAACATTGGCGTTATGTAAAGTGCATAATGCCCTTTTTTGTTCGCGTAGCGCAAGCGCTGTTCTTTGTTGGAAAGTCTTGATCTGGGTTGAACCGGACGGCGCGGGATACTGCCGATCAAGCCGAAAAAAACGACTGAAGCGCGGTGAAGGGGGGATAGCTGCTACAGCGGTTTCGCATTGAGGAGGGTACAGAAGTGAAAGGTTGTTCTATTTCTCTGCACCGGAAACTATTACCGAAGCCGTTTCGCGGAAGAGATGTTTAACTCTTGGGCTCCAGACGAAATGCCCAGGATGGAGAGCAATATCGCGCGGGATTGCCGTTGATTTGGGCGCCAACAATATAGGCCCAATTGCTAAATCGGCGGCAAATGCTGTTCAGAGCAACGGCGTGGCTTTCAACTGGAAGCTTGCGCGGATGCCAATTCAATTGGAGACGGTCGACCTTGAGACGGCTGATCACATCATCGCTCTCAAAAAAGCAGAGCATCTTCCCCTTCTGCGGGAGCGGTTTCCTTTCTGGCTTGGAGCTGAATGGACTCGCTCGCATTGAATACTGGCACGTCGACGACATCGACCAAATGGCTCCAGCGCAAGCGCTGCCTTTGATACTAGGCCAACTCAAGATTTTGATGAAGCGTCTCTCTCGCGATCCCCCCGCCGACATTTCAGTCTAGCGCCCCGACCGCGGACGAGGCCCCGCTAAAGGTTCAGCGTCAGGCATTTGGCCGCGCCGCCGGCCTTGAGGAACTCGGACAGCGGCGTCAGCGCCGGCGTTAGTCCCGCCTGTTTCAGGCGGTCCTGCAGGGCCGGGGAGGCGTCGTTGAGGATCACCAGATCGTCGAGCGCCACGGCGTTGCAGCAGAATTTCAGGGCGTCGGCCTCGTCGACCGCGATGCGGCGGTTGCCGGCACGAGCGCTTCGATGGCGCCGCGCGAAATCCTCGTCGAAGGCGGCGGGGAAATACATCAGAAAACCGTCCGCCAAGGGCGCGAGACAGGTGTCGAGGTGGTAGAAACGCGGGTCGATCAGGGTCAGCGAAACCGTTCTGGTGGCGAGCAGTTTTTCCAGCACAGGCGCGGCGTCCTTGTCCGAGCGAAAACCGTGGCCGACCCAGAAAAGCGCCCGCGCCGGGTCAAACAGCGCGTCGCCCGCGCCTTCGAAAGTCAGTTCGGGCGGAAGGTCCAGAATTTCAAAACCATGCTGTTCGAACCAGAGTCGGTCGATTGGCTCCTCGCCCTGCCGTTCCTTGCTGCGGAAGCGGCTGAGCACCACCGCGCCATCCTTGACCAACCCGGCGTTGGCGGTGAAGACCAGATCGGGCAGGTTTTCGCGCGGCGCCAGCAGGCTTATCTCCGCGCGGGTTTCTATGATGTCCTTGAGAGCCAGCCATTGCTTGAGCGCCCGCGCGCCGTCGGTGAGGGCGTATTGGCCCTCCATCCAGGGATTGATGACATAGACCACCTCGAAATGATCGGGCGGACACATCAGGATTTTTTTGACCGGGTGCGCCATTCAACCCCTCCTCGGGAATGAACAGTTGAGGTCAAGTTTCGTTCCGCTTCACCGCATGTTGGACTTCACGGTTTCGATCAACTGTTTGAGCGTGAAAGGCTTGGGCAGGAAGCCGAAATCCTCGCCTTCCGGCAGGTTTTTCGAAAAGGCGTCCTCGGCATAGCCGGAGACAAAGATCACCCGGCATTTGATGCCGCGCTTGCGCAATTCGCCAAACATGGTCGGTCCGTCCATTTCCGGCATGACCACGTCGGAGACGACGAGATCGATGCGCTCCGTCGTCTCCTCCACCACGCGCAAGGCGTCGACGCCGTTTTCGGCCTCCAGCACGGTATAGCCGCGCGACGCCAGCGCGCGGGCGCCGAAGGCCCGCACCGCCTCCTCGTCTTCCACCAGCAGCACCACGCCATGTCCGGTATGGTCGGCGGCGGCTTTTTTCCCCTCGGTTTTGGGCGCTTCGACGACGAGTTCTTCCGGGATATGCCGGGTCAGGAAAATGCGAAAGGTCGTGCCGCGACCCACTTGGGTGTCGCAGAACACGAAGCCACCGGTCTGCTTGACGATGCCATAGACCATGGACAGGCCGAGGCCGGTGCCCTTGCCGACTTCCTTGGTGGTGAAGAAGGGATCGAAAATCTTGTCGCGGATTTCGGGCGGAATGCCGGTCCCGGTGTCCTCCACCTCGACCACCACGTAATCGGCGGGGGGCAGCAATTTTTCGCCATAGGCGGGGCATTCCGCCGCCGCGACATTTTTGGTGCGAATGAAGATCTTGCCGCCGTCGGGCATGGCGTCGCGGGCGTTGACGATCAGATTCATGATGACCTGTTCGAACTGGTTCAGGTCGGCCTTGACCAGCCACAGGTCGCGGCCCTGCTTGAGGTCCACCTCGATCTTCTCGCCGACCAGACGTCGCGTCAGCATTTGCAGTTCGGACAGGACATCGCCGAGTTGCAGAGTCTGCGGCCTCAGCGTCTGCCGGCGCGAAAACGCCAGCAGCTGCCGCACCAGTCCGGCGGCGCGATTGGCGTTCTGCTTGATCTGCATGATGTCCTGGAAGGACGGATCGGTCGGGCGGTGATTGGCCAGCAGCAGGTCGGAATAGCCGATGATCGCGGTCAGCACATTGTTGAAATCATGCGCGACGCCGCCGGCCAGTTGTCCGACCGCCTGCATTTTCTGCGATTGATGCAATTGCTCTTCGCGGTCGCGTTCTTCGGTGGTGTCGAGCGCGAAAATCGACGCGCCGCGCTGGTCGGCTTCTTCATAGGGCGTGACGAAAAGCCGCGCCGAGCGGGTGGACCCGGCCAGCGCCGCGTCGATGGGATCATTTTCCTCGATGCCGCTGGCGGCGGCGGCGATGGCGCTCTGCAAGGCCGCGCGATGGGGTTCGGCGAGGCCATTGGCGACCAGGCGGCGTCCGTCTTCGCCGGCCTTCAAGGCGCCGGGGAAAAGTTTGGCGAAGGCGGAGTTGGAGCGCAGGATCGCTCCGTCGCTCTCCACCGAGGCGATGGCCATGGGCGTGGAATTGAAGAAGCGGGCGAAACGCACCTCCGCCGCGCGGGCTTCTTCCGCCGGTTCGCCGCCGGGCGCGCGATTGAGGGCGAGGGTGCGCGAGGCGCCGGGCGCGCCGTCATGGCCATAGGCGACGCGATGCAACAGCCGCACCGGCAGGCGCAACCCGTCGCGGCGGCGCAGGTCGAGATCGATCTGTTCGGTGTGGACGGTGCTGGGCGGACCCATGCCAAGCGCCAGCAGCGCGGCGGGGTCGCCGACCACGATATCGCGCAGGGCGAGGCCGCCGGAGCCGACCTGAGCGAGATCGAACCCCAGCCAGTCGGCCAGAGTGGCGTTCATGTAGGAGATATTGCCGCCGGGATCGGTGGAGAAAAAGCCGGCGGGCGCGTGGTCGAGAAAATCGATGGCGTGCTGCAATTCCTGGAACACGTTTTCATGGCGCTCGCGCTCGCGCGTGACGTCGGCGATGGTCCACAGCGCGGCGAGCGGGCCGGCGCCGCGCTCGATCGGCCGCACGCGGATGCGGTACCAGGCGAAGGCGTCGGCGCCGAGCAGGGGCGGGGTGAGGCGCAATTCCTCGGCGCCGCGCTTGCCCTCGCGCGCCGCCTGCGCTAGCCGGTAAAGCGGCTCCGACACTTCCGGCGCGCCGGAAAACAGCCGGTCCACGGTGCGGAGGCTGGCGGCGTCGGCGGCGCCGGCAAGCGACATATAGGATTCGTTGGCATAGACGATGCGCGATTCGCCCTCGGTCACGACCATGCCGTCCGAACTGGTGTCGACGATGATTTTTGTCAGGTCGTTACGGGCCTGGGCGCCCGAAATCTGCACGAAGCCGACCGCATAGGCGAGCAGGCCGGAAATGCCGATGAAGGCGAGGGCGGCCAGCAGCACCAGGATCAGGCGGTTGGCCTGGTCATGCGGCATGAAGGAAAAGGCGGCCATCACCGCGACGAGAAAGCCCGCGAGCGCCAGAACCAGCCCTGGGCTGCCGGCGCGTTCGGTCCGGTCGAGACTGGGAGGACTGGGATTCTGGCTCATGGACGCCTTTGTGCGATTGCCTGCGATATGCACCCTTATATGGCGATAATTCTAAGGATTCGTCATCGGGTTGAAAGGAGAATGTCGAGCAGGTGTTGACTCACGCCAAAGACGCGTTAACCAAACATTAACCTTTCTTGCGCAAGGCCCGAATCCTTGCGTTATAAATCGAGGCCGAACAGGGTCCGACGATCAGGAGACGGGCTGAGCCCATGCCGACTTTTTTGCAAGACAACCGAATGCTGGCGTGGATTTTGGCGGGCGTCGCCTTTCTCATCGCCTTCGTGCTCATCCTCAAGATCGTCGAGATCGCGGTCGATCTGCGCCGGCGCATTCCGCGCGGGTCGCGGGCGCGGCAATTGCGCCTGGGCTTCGTCGAGACTTTCGATCTCGACGGCGAGCGCCAGTTGCTGCTGGTGCGGCGCGACAATGTCGAGCATCTGCTGCTGATTGGCGGCCCCAACGACGTCTTGGTCGAGTCCGGCATTGTGCGGGTGGAGCCGCGCGAAGGGCGTGAACGCAATATTCGCGGCGCCGAGGCCTCCGCCGGGGTCGCGCCGCCGCCGCCTTTGCCTTCCATTCCCGCCCCGGCTGCAGTCGAGCCGCCGCCCGCGATGCCGTCGCCGCCGCCTTTCTCCATTCCCGCGCCTGGGCCGGCGCCGGCGCCTGAGCCGATGTTTCATCCCATGGCGCCTTCCGCGCCGCCCGAAACGCCCGCGCCTCCGCCGGTTCCGTCCTTCGCGCCGCCCGCGCCCCCGCAGCCAGAGCGCGCGGCCCCGCGTTTCCCCTTGCCGCCGCGTGTCGGCGCCTCGAGACCGGTGGGGAATCCCATGCCGACGCCCCGTTTCCCCGCGCCGTCAGCTTCGCCCTCCGACACGCCGCCGCGTCCACGTTTCGTGATGCCTCCGATCGCGCGTCGCGCGACGCCGGTCGCGCCGCCTCCCGCGCCGCCTGTTGCCGAGACGCCCCCGCCCCAGCCTTCGTCCGCGCCCGAGTCCACGGACATGTTGGAGCCCAATCAGGCTTCGGCGCCTGCGGAAAAGCCCGCGCCGCTCGCCGAGCCTCAGGTTCCGCCGCCTTTCGTTGCGCCCAAGCCCCCGGTCTTCACGCCGCCCGAGAGCGAATCTGCAGACCTCCGAGCCGGCTGCGCCCGCCGAGCCAGCAAAGCCGGACGCAATTTTCGATGGCGAATTCGAACCGCTCGAATCGCTCGAAGAGGAAATGGCGAAACTGCTGGGCAGGCCGTTGAAGAAGTGAAAAAAACAAAGCCCCGGCTTGGGACCGGGGCTTTGCAAAGAAATCAAACGGCCGCTCCGCCACTGCGGGACGGCCTTTTTCGCATCAACAGGGCTCAGTCGTCGCGATAAACTCGTTCGCGCCTTTCATGGCGCTCCTGCGCTTCGATCGACAAGGTGGCGATCGGGCGCGCGTCCAGGCGCTTGAGCGAAATGGGATCGCCGGTTTCTTCGCAAAATCCGTAGGTTCCGTCGTCGAGCCGGCCAATCGCCGAGTCGATCTTGGAGATCAGCTTGCGCTGGCGGTCGCGGGCGCGCAGTTCAATCGCGCGATCGGTTTCGGATGAGGCCCGGTCGGCGATATCGGCGTGATTCTCGCTCTCGGTTTGCAGGGCGGTCAGCGTTTCACGCGCCTCCTGCAAAATTTCGTCTTTCCAATTCAATAGCTTGCGCCGGAAATATTCCTTCTGGCGATCGTTCATGAACGGTTCGTCTTCAGACGGTCGATATGTGTCCGAATGAGTGGCCGAGGCCATGATTGCAAACTCCCCAACGAAAGTCGCCGCCCTTATATAGCGAGCGTGTGACCGCGACAATCGGCGGCGCGCTTATATATTGCTTTAGCGCCGCGACACTCGGTCGCGCGTCTTTCGCCTAAAAGACCCTTTTTTTCAAGCGAAAACTTGGGTCTTTTTCGCGTTTTGCGGGTAACCGCCTTCATATGCTTTTGATTTGGTGCAATTTTATTTGACGGAACCTTGTTCCGTCGTGAGCTTTTTGGGCTGTCAGAGCTTGGCGCGAGCGAATCCGCGCTGCGGTCCAGGGGACCGAACCTGACCGCGGAGCGCGACTCGGCGGTCGTGTGGACGCAAAGAAGGAAAGGCGGAAGATCATTGCCGCGATAGAGACTGGCGGTCCAGCAGGCGTCCGCGCCGGAATCGGCGATGCGGTTCAGCGGGTTTTGCGGCGCCGGCCTTTTGGTCGGGCCTCGAAACAGAGGGGTGAAGAAGGAATGCATGAGACCGACCCAGGCCTCCGCTGGGTGTTTTGCCCCGAACCAATTGGTGTTGTCTTTCATGCTCGCGCCCTCCATCTGGCTTCCGCGACGGGGTGTAAATTTTTCATTTGCAATGGGTAATTTACAGTCACGATTGTTAATCACGGTTGCCGAAATGTAAAGTTTTCGTTCGTAAATTTGGCGTGATTGCGCTAGATTTTTTTCGCGCCAGAAGTTGTTTGCTGTATGTTCTCTTTCGGGCGGCGCGGGGCGGTTGTCGGTTCGCGAAGTCGCGGCCAAGCTTCAGATTATTGTGTTTACGGGTTTTTTTCAGGCGATCCACTTCGCTTGAAAACGCTTCGAAACGGGAGAAGCGCCATGAGTTCTGGTTTCGAACAGAATGCGGAATTTTTTGCCCTCGCGGCGCGCGAGGCGCGCGACGAGGCGCGGCGATTGCTCGCCCGCATCGAGATCATCATTTCGGGCCTTGCCGCGAAGGATATGAACGCGGGTCTCGAATTGCGGCGTTCGGCAGTGGAGTTCCTGGCGTCGGCCGGCGACGCCCAGAGGCGCGGGGATAGCTCGTCTCATCTCTCGGTGGTCGGGCGCACTGGCGGCGACCGTTCGGGCGAATTCGAGCCGATGATCGTCGAAGTGCTGGAGGGTGAGCCCGGCGGCATGCATGTCGATGCGATTTTCGAACTTTTGAGCGAAATGGGTTTCGATATTACGAAAGGAAACCTGTCTGTAAAATTACACCGGATGATCAAGGCCGGTCGCCTCATTTCCACAGCGCGCGGATTTTACGCGCTCTCGACCATGGAGCGGGCGCGGCGTCAGGCCGGCTGAGGCTTATCCGGGACGGTCTTGCCCGCGAAGGCGCGGGCGGCTTCGACAAATTCGCTCGGCATCATCACGATGGTCATGGTGTTCTGTTCGGCGCCGACTTCGGTCAGCATCTGCATGCGCCGCAACTCCAGCGCGGCGGGTGATTCCATCATGGTCTGCGCCGCCTGACGCAGTTTTTCCGCTGCTTCGGTCTCGGCCTCCGCCTTGATGATGCGGGCGCGTTTTTCGCGCAGGGCTTCCGCCTCCTGCGCCATCGCCCGCTGCATGGTCGGCGGAATCTCGACGCTTTTCATCGCCACGCGCTCGACGACGACGCCCCAGGGTTCGGTCACGGCGTCGATGGCGGTTTGCATCGCCTCGGCAATCGACTTCTGCTCCTTGAGAATCTCATCGAGCGAGTGCCGCCCGATGACGTCGCGCAAGGTGGTGATGGCGACCTCGGTCACGGCATTCTCGACATCGCGCACCTCGAACACCGAACGCTCGGCCACCACGATGCGCCGCCAGATCACCGCGTCGATGCGGATCGGCACATTGTCGCGGCTGATCGCCTCCTGACCGGAGACGGCCGAGGTGACGACGCGCAGGTCCACGATGGTTACGCTGTCGATGAGCGGCACGATCCAGAACAGGCCGGGGCCCCGGGTCGCGACAAATTTTCCAAATCGCAGCACCACGCCGCGCTGAAACTGCTGCGCGATGCGAAAGCCGGCGAAAAAGAGGAAGAGGGCCGGGACGAGGAGAAAAGGAAGAAAGTCCATGATCAATTTTTCCAAAAAAGCCGCCGCGCCGCATTCTACGCCAAAGTCAATTTTTCGCACCTCGTTCGACATTTTTACGTGCAGATGGCAAAAGACCCCTTCCGCAATTTGAGCCGCAGGTCAGCCCTTCATGGCGCGTCACCCCCGAAATTTTTTCGCGCTCCTGCTCCTGGTGGCGGGGCTCTTTCTCGTTGCCGCCTCCGCTCAAGCGCAAGAAGCGAAATTCGTCGGCTCTAGCGCCTGCGCGCAATGTCACAAAGCCGAGCATAAGGACTGGCTGGGCTCGCATCACGCCGTCGCCATGCAGGCCGCCAACGATCAGACCGTTCTGGGCCGCTTCGACGGCGCCACATTTGAACAGAACGGGGTGAAGAGCACATTCTTCAAGAAGGACGGAAAATTCCGGGTCCGCACCGATGGCCCCGACGGCAAACTGGCCGATTTCGACATCGCCTACACCTTCGGCGTCGCGCCTTTGCAGCAATATCTGATCGCCTTGCCCAACGGCCGCCTGCAGGCTTTGGGAATCGCCTGGGACGCGCGGCCAGCGGCCGAGGGCGGCCAGCGCTGGTTTCATCTCTATCCCGACCGAAAACTTGGCCCCGGCGATCCGCTGCACTGGACCGGCATCGACCAGAACTGGAATTACCAGTGCGCCTGGTGCCACTCGACCAATTTGCAAAAGAACCATGATCCGGCGACCGGCGGTTTCCACACCACCTGGTCGGAAATCAGCGTGGGGTGCGAGGCCTGTCATGGCCCTGCCTCAAATCATCTCGACTGGGCGAAGGCGCCCGGCGGCAAATATGCAGGCAACGCCGGGACGCGGCTTCGCCCTCAGTCTCGACGAACGCAACAAGGTGGGCTGGACGATCAACGCTGCGGGACAGCCGGTTCGCTCCTCGCCGCGCGCCACCGCCAAGGAGATCGGGGTTTGCGCGGGTTGCCATGCGCGGCGCCAGCAATTCGCCGCCGATCCGGCCGAAGTCGGAAAGCTCTTCGACGCCTTCCGGCCCTCCACCCTCGCTCCGGGCCTTTATTATCCGGACGGCCAGCAGCGCGACGAGGTTTATAATTACGCCTCCTTCCTGCAAAGCAAGATGTATGCGGCGGGCGTCACCTGCTCGGATTGCCACAATCCCCATTCCGGAAAGCTGAAGCTCGCCGGCAACGCCGTTTGCAGCCAGTGCCATAGCCCGGCGCGTTATGACACAGACGGCGCATCACCATCACGCGCCGGACTCGAAAGGCGCGCAATGCGTGGCCTGCCACATGCCGACGACGACCTATATGGGCGTTCACGCGCGGCAGGATCATTCGATGCGCATTCCGCGTCCCGACCGGACCGTGGCGTTTGGATCGCCCAACGCCTGCAACAAATGTCATGCCGACAAGAGCGCGGACTGGGCGGCGCAAGCGATCAAGACGTGGTTTCCGCAGCCAAACCCCGGCGCCCAGAGTTTTGCCGAGGCTTTCGACCTCGCCGACCGCAACGCGCCCGGTGGACGCGAGGCTCTGATGCACATCGCCGAAGACGGCGCGCAATCCGCCATCGCGCGGGCCAGCGCCTTCGAGCGCCTCGCGCGGACGCCGTCGCCCGAGGCGGTGGAACTGGCCACGCGCGCTGTGGCGGGAGACGATCCGAACATCGTCGCGTCGGCGATCAGTGTGCTGTCAGGGGCCGATGCTCAGACAAAGCGCGCGGTTCTGACCCCCCTGTTGCGCGCAAAGACGCGGCTGGTGCGCATGGAAGCCGCCCGCGCGCTGGCGGGCGAGCCCGAACAGGGGCTTGGGCCGGACGACCGCGCGGCTTTCGACAAGGCGCTGGCCGAATATGTCTCGGGACAGCTTTTCAACGCCGAGCGGCCGGAATCCCACGCCAATCTCGGCTGCTTGTATCAGGAGCGGGGACAGCGCGACGCCGCCCGCGCGGCCTATGAAAAAGCCATTGCCATCGACCCGACATTTACGCCCGCCGCTGTCGCGCTGGCGGAACTGACGCGCCGGGCCGGCGATGAGGCTGGCGCGCAGGCGATCCTGCAAAAGGCGCAGGCCGCCAATCCGAAGTCGGGCGAGGTCGCCCATGCATTGGGGCTGAGCTACATCCGGCAGAAACGCCTCCCCGACGCTCTGGGAAAACTGCGCGAGGCGGCGGGGCTGGAGCCGAACGAGCCGCGCTTCGCCTATGTCTACGCCATCGCATTGCATGACACTGGCCAGCCCGAGGCGGCGATTGATGTCTTGAAGGGCGCCCTCGCGCGGCAGCCCTATGATCGCAACAGTCTTTCGGCGCTGGCCTCCTACGAGGTCGAAGCCAAGGATTTTTCCGCCGCGCTGGCGCATGTCGAGACGCTGGCGAAGCTGGAGCCGGATAACGCGGAAATCCAGAGATTTCTGGCCGCGCTCAAGAAGATGGCTCAGTAGGCTGGCAGTCGTGCAGGAGTTGAGCGATAAGCACGGCATCGAATTTTAGCCGGGAGTCTTGTTTTTTTGTCGGTCAAGCCGTCGGTCTGCCAAAAAGGCACTGCCGCGCCAACGGACGGCCCGACTGAAGTGGCCGACCCAAATAATTTTTCGCATTTCAGTACGAGGAATAACCTTACTGGCCCCACTTTCCCTTGGCGTAACTTTAAGAAAGCTGCCGGCGTCCAGTCTAGGGAAATACGTAGGACCTGTGCTGATCTCCTCCAGCACGGGGATCGCTCGTTTTGGGTCAATTTTAAGCAAATCGGCTGCGACGAATGTTCGAACTCCCTGGTCTGGATCGTCAAGCAGGGGGGTCAACGCGAGCCGGCCTTCGGCTCCAAAAGCGTCGAGGTCTCGTACTATCTGTTTTACATTAACTCCGGCGGTCTTCTGTTTTCCAAAGTTGTCATCTTCACATGCTGAATAATAATCTATTGTATATTGTTTGTATCTTTTAACCAGCGTCTGGATTGTGTGCTGCGATCCAATCTTTGTCATGAAAGTTATTCTCCTTTGAGAATTCCAATATCCTGCATGACCTTCAATCCTGCGTTCCACCTGTCGTCAAAGCTCTCGCCATTTAAGCTCGCGCGCAGGGAACCGTCATAATTGCGTTTCCACCGAGAATATTGCGCGCTTATCTCCTCATGCAGAGGCTTCGGGATGCGAACGATATTTTTCGTCGATTGCAGTTCATGCTCCGGAATATCTCCGCTCGCTCCCTGCTCAACAATGTGGTGGTAGTCATAGCCGTCGCCAGCGGGACCAAAGCGTTTGCCGAAAGCAATCTTCTTGAACTCACCAAACGATGAAAAAGCCTCGTCATCGCGGCTGACGCGCAATTGTTCGAAGTCATAGGGACCATCCTGAACGAATTTGATCGCTGCGTTGGCGTCCCGTTTTAGTGCGGCATATTCCGCGCCCATCGAGGCTAATTCTGTGGCCGTCGCCACGCCGGCGGCGGCATCCAGGCCTCGAACGGCGTCGCCTAAGGCCTCAACCGCAAGGCGCGCGCCATGACGCAAAAGAATTTGAACCAGAGTTTCGCGGATTAGTCGCCGGACCGCTAGCGCGCAATTCGGTCCGTCGTTTCCTCAGCCGCTCCATCCTTCGGCTTAAACTGCCCGCCCTTGCTGCCATCCGTCCCCTTGGGCCATCCGGGATGCCGAGGATCGTCGGGCGAGGCCTTGAACAGTTTTTCCGCCTCTGCCGCGCGTCGCTCGGGCGAATTCTCCTTCGTTCAACGCCGTCGCGACGCCCTTCAATCTTTCGGCGAGATCGCAACAATCGACTGGGCTTTTGACGACATATTCGAAAAGTTTGTTCAGTTCCTCGACGGAACGCGGCTGGAACCCTGAAGCTGATTTGGTCAGGAGTTCGGATCGGGCCGAGGGCGGGACCGTTCTCGTCGCAAGAAACGCCGCTCGGCGTCCCCGGCGGCGGCCAAGCTATGAAAACAAATTCCCGGAAAAACCTCGACGCCCATGAAATCAACTTCCCACTGGAACTTCGAGCCAGAAAAGAACATAAAGCGAACATAATGTCAAGTTGAAGTTCGCCATTCGTGCGATTTTCATGCACAATTGGCGCTCAACGGGCTGGCGCTTAATGAAATTGGGATCGGTGAACCAGTGGACGTCCGGCTGTAGTAAAGGCCGCTGATTTTTGCCAGAGGGTGTAATGAGTGCGCCAAAAAAAAGCGGGCCAGAACGGCCCGCTTCAATCTTGTCGCCAAGCGTAAAACTTACGCCATCGCCTTCTTCGAGATTCTCGTCGATCTTGTCCAAGAATCCCGTGGTCGAAAGCCAGTTCTGGTCGGCGCCGACCAGCAGGGCCAGATCCTTGGTCATAAAGCCCGATTCGACCGTGTCGACGCAGACCTTTTCCAGCGTAGCGAGAATTTCAGCAGGCCGGCGTTGCCGTCGAGCTTGGCGCGATGGGCGAGCCCGCGCGTCCAGGCGAAGATCGAGGCGATGGAATTGGTCGAGGTCGCCTTGCCCTTCTGATGCTCGCGGTAATGGCGCGTGACGGTGCCATGCGCGGCCTCGGCCTCCACCGTCTTGCCGTCGGGCGTCATCAACACGGAGGTCATCAGGCCCGAGCGAACCGAAGCCCTGCGCCACGGTGTCGGATTGCACGTCGCCGTCATAATTCTTGCAGGCCCAGACATAGCCGCCCGACCATTTGAGCGCGCTAGCCACCATGTCGTCGATCAGGCGGTGCTCGTAGGTGATGCTTGGCGGCTTCGAACTGGGTCGTGAATTCGGCGTCGAAGATTTCCTGAAACAAATCCTTGAAGCGGCCGTCATAAGCCTTGAGAATCGTCTTCTTGGTCGAGAGAAAACCGGCCACTTGCGCAGCAGGCCGTAATTCAGCGAGGCGCGGGCGAAATCGCGGATCAAATCGTCGAGGTTATACTGAGCCTGCGCGATGCCGGAGCTCGGGAATTTGAAGACTTCCTTTTCGACGCGGCGGCGCGGCCGGATCGACGTCTACGTGCTGCTGCTTGCCGGGGTGACGGCGTCGTACCTGTTGAGCGCGGTCATCACCGTTCTCATGATCCACGCCAACAACAACATGGGGGCCATCCTCTACTGGCTGCTCGGCAGCTTTCGGCGCGCACCTGGACCGACGTCGAGACGGCCCTGTTCGCGGTGCCCTTCATGATCGTGCCGCTGTTCTTCACCAGGAGATGAACATCCTGCTGCAGGGCGAGAAGCGGGCGCTCGAACTGGGCGTCGACGTCGAACGCACCAAGGTGGTGCTCGTGGTCGCCGCCGCGATCCTCACCGCGATCGCCGTCTCGGTGGCGGGCATCATCGCCTTCGTCGGCCTCATCATCCCCCACCTCGTACGGCTGCTGGTCGGACCAAGCCACCGCCGCCTGCTGCTGCTCTCGATGCTGATGGGCGCCGCGCTTCTGAGCGTCGCCGACCTTCTGGCGCGCACCATCGCGGAGCACACCGAGGTCCCCGTCGGAGTGGTGACGACGTTCATCGGGGCGCCGGTGTTCGTCTACCTTCTGCGTCGCGGCAGGCGGACATGAAGAAAGCGAGGCGACCCCGCTGGCCCCGCCGACTCCGTCCACCCCACTGCTTTCGCCGTGCGCG
>CAWFBN010000168.1:0-15114 GCA_963813955.1 uncultured Alphaproteobacteria bacterium
AGGCGCCATGCGACGCCTGCCAATGGGTGCCGGCGCTCGACGCCAGCAAAGCCGCCAGGCTGGCCCAGATCGCCATGACGAGCAGCTTGATCATTTTTGTCCCTTTCCTCGCATGTTAGAGAGCGTATTCGCTTCGCGGACCTTCGGTTCAAGCCAAGTGGCGCCGGTTGGCGTGAAGAAAACGCGTAAAGACAAGAACTAGAGCCCCGAGCTGATGCAATCAGATCGGAAAAGGCTCTAGGCGCCGCTGCGGCCATAAGTGCCATCGGATTCGGCTTCCTGCATCGCGCGCGACACGAGGGTCGAGATTTCATCCATCGCCATGATGTGATGGGCGAGGATCTGGCGGTTGGACTCAAGCTTGCGCACCAATCGCCGCACGCAGTCGCGATCCACCCCTTGCATGTCGAAGGGACTGAAATTGCGCAGGATGCGATTGATCTCCAGCAGTCCCTGCTGCTTGCGATGATTGAATTCGGTCAACTCCACCGCGCGATTTTCGCGCAGCAGCGAGGTTTCCTGATCGACCACCGTCTCCATGCGCCCGATCGCCTCGTGAAAGGCGGCCTGAAGGCGCGAAGGGGCGCCTGATTTTTCCGCCATGCGCGCCTCGTCAGAATTTGGAGGTTATTTTTGGCCGCGTCGAATGCAGCAGGTCCGGATGGGTTTCAAACAGCTTGTCGGCCAGTTTCAATGCGCCGGATTTCGCCACTTCATTGGCGATTTTTTCCGACAGCATGGATTTCCAGACATCGCCGGCGACGCCTTCGCCAAACACCGCAACCGCGTCTTTCGGCAACATCTGGTCGACGAAATTTTTCAGCAGCACGCTCTCGAGACCGACCGCCGCCTTATGCGCCGGCGTCTCCGCCGCGCCCAAAATCGGCGACGGATTGTTGTAGCCGTAACGCGTCAACGACGGCGAAAATCCGGCCAGCGTCGAGGTGAAACCAGCTCCGCCGCCGCCCGCCGATGCGGCGGTTAAGGGCGCGCGTCGCGGCCAGCGCCTTTTGCGGATCGGCGGCGCGGGCCACGTCGAGAATAAGGTCGGAGGTCGGCGAAATCGCCATTTTTACGCGCCTTTCGGTTCGTCGCAGGTTAGGCTCTCAAACTTGACTGGGGCTTGACAGTTGGACGCGGTCCTCACCATGGGGCTGACTGCCCATTGTTGTTCAGTACGTGCCTAGGGCATTCCTCGCCTGACCTGCGCCAAGGTCGTCATTGCGAGCGAAGCAAGCAATCCACCTGGCCACAACCGCAACCATGGATGGCTTCGCTGGTCGCTCGCAATGACGTGGGCAAACTCACTTGGCCGCCAGACTTTCCCCAAGCTCCAGCAGGACCCGCCGCTCAGCGTCGCGATCCAGCGCCAATTTCATTTCCTTGAGACTTTTCTCCAGCGCCTTTTTCTGCGCGCTCTGATTGAGCAGCGCCAGCGTCTGGTCCTTCTCCGCAGCGGCGAGATCGCGCTCGCCCTGATCGGTGCGCTGGATCTGGCGGCAGGCCAGTTCGAGCAGCAAATGATCGGTTTTTTCCGCCTTGCCGAGGAGATCGAACATGGCGAGCCTGTCCTCCGCCAACGCCTGCTTGCGGCGCCGGGTTTCGATCAGCCGGGCCTCTTCGAGCCGATGCAACTGGCTCTTCACGGCGAGCAGGCGTTGCAAGGATTTATGTCTGTCGCGCATCAATTCCCCTTGACCGCCCAATCGGCGAATTCGGCCATGAACACCGTGACCATCGAACCCGAAACGAAATAAAACAGGATCAACCCGCCCGCGATGACGAAAGGCGCCGAGATGAAGAAAATCGGAATCTGCGGGGTCAGCCGATTCACCAGACCGATGGCCAAGTTGACGATCACCGAGAAGACGATGAAAGGACTGGCGATACGCAAGCCGATGACAAATGTCCGCGCCAGATCGTCGGCGACCAGCGTCAGCGCCGCCTGCGGCCGCAAGGCGAAGCCCACTGGCATGACGCTGTAAGAAGCAACGACACCGCGTAATAATTCCCAGTGCAGGTCGGAAACGAAAATCAGGCAGACAGCTGTCAGCGTTATGAGCGAGGCGATGGGCGGCTGGACCTCGGTCTCGTCGATCGGCGCGCCCAACGCATTGCTCAGGCCGATGCTCATCGACGCCGCCATCATCATGGTTTCAAGCGCGAGAAAAAAATGCGTCCAAGCAGGCCGATCACGCCGCCGATGAACAGCTCCCCGAAAATATTGGCGGCGAGGCCGCCAAGATTATGGATGGGAAAAGGCTTGCCCCCGGTCAGTTGCGGCGTCAGCGCCAGCGTCAGGGCCAGCGCGATATAGAGGCGCGGCCGCGCGGGCAGGCGCGGGCTCGAAAAACCCGGCGCGAGCATCAGGCAGGCGCCGATGCGGCAGAACAGGATCAGCACCGAAGCGACCATATCCGCCGACAGGGTGGTCAAGAAATCGTGCCCAGCGACTTGATTTCGACGCCGCGCGCCAGTTCCAGATGGGAGAGGACCGGCAGCGTGGCGAACAGGCGTTCGACGATCAAGCGCACATAAGGCCGCGAGTCCGGCGCCGCGACGATGACGAATTGCTCGCCCGCGTCCATGTGGCGGCGGATGGCGACCGTGGCCTCTTCGCCGAATTCCTCGACCAGACGCGGATCGATGTCGAACTCCACCACATCGCCCTTGGCGTCGCGCTTGAGGCTCTGATGGAACACCATGTCCCAGCGATTGCCGAGCCTGAGAATTTTTAACGCGCCGCCCTGTGTCAGGTCGCCGCAGATCTGTTGCGCCAGGCGGATGCGCACGTGTTCGGCGATCTGTTCGGCGCGGCGGGCATGCGGCGAGATTTCCGCGATGGCTTCGAGGATGAGATGGAGGTTGCGGATCGAAATACGTTCCGCCAACAACAGTTTGAGCACCGCTTGCAGGCCGGAATAGGAAATTTGCGACGGGCTGATTTCATCGAGCAGGCGCTTGTATTCGGGGCCGAGCCGGTCGAACAGGGCGCGCATGTCCTTGTAGGATAGCAGCTGCGCCAGATTGTTGCGGATCACTTCCGACAAATGGGTCAGCAGCACCGACATGTTGTCGATGGGATTGAAACCGCAGCGTTTGGCCTCGGTGACGAAGGCCTCCGAAATGCTGTAGGCCTTCATGCCGAAGGCCGGTTCGCGCGTTTCCTCGCCGGGCGTGTCCGGCCTTTTGCCGTCGCCATTGATGATCAGATATTCGCCGATGCGCACCTCCTGCGTCGCCACCACGGCGCCGTGGATTTTTATTTGATAGCTTTTCGGCGGCGCGGTGAGGCTGTCGGAGACCTTTATTTCCGGCACGACAAAGCCATATTGCACGGCGAATTTTCTGCGCATGCGCGCGACGCGCGTCGAAAGCTCGTTCGACGACAACAGCATTTTCGCCGCAAGCTGTTTGCCCAGCACCAGTTCGACCTCACTGGTGCGCAAGGATTCCTTGACCGAATTTTTGCTCTCCAGGCGCGTTTCGTCTTCGCGCGCGCGCTCGGCTGCGGTCTGGGCGTCGCGCTCCTTGGCCAGCGCTTTGGGGATGGCGACGCCGAGAAAGGCCATCAGCCCGGCGAAAAGGGCGAAGGGGAAGAAAGGCAGCATCGGCGTGAGGCCGAGAACCAGCAACAGCCCGCTGGCGACGAACAGCGCGCGGGGATAATTGCCGAGTTGCCCCAGCACGGCCTTGTTGGCGGCGCCGCGCGTGCCGCCCTTGGACACCAGCAACCCGGCGGCGAGCGACACGATCAGCGCCGGAATTTGCGACACGAGGCCATCGCCGACCGAGAGTTTGGTGTAGACGTCGGCGGCGGCGGCGAGATCGAGGTTATGCCGCGTCACCCCGATGACAATGCCGCCAAAAACATTGACCGCGAGGATGATCAACCCGGCGATGGCGTCGCCGCGCACGAATTTCGACGCGCCGTCCATCGAGCCGAAGAAAGAGCTTTCCTCCTCCAGTTCGCGGCGGCGCTGCTGCGCTTCCTTGTCGTTGATGAGGCCGGCCGAAAGATCGGCGTCGATGGCCATTTGCTTGCCCGGAATGGCGTCGAGGGTGAAGCTTGCGCCGACTTCGGCGATGCGCGTCGCGCCCTTGGTGATGACCAGGAAATTGACGGTGATGAGGATGATGAACACCACCAGACCGATGACGAAATCGCCCCCCATCACCATGCGCGCAAAACCGCCGATGATATAGCCGGCCGCCGTCACGCCCTGCGCGCCATGCGCGAGGATGAGGCGCGTGGTGGCGATATTGAGCGCCAGCCGCAGCATGGTCGAAACGAGGAGAATGGTCGGGAAGGCGGAAAATTCCAGCGGCTTCTCGATCCACAGCGAGACCATCAGGATCAGCACCGACAGGGCGATGGAAAAAGCCAGCCCCATGTCGATCATGAAGGCCGGAATCGGCAGGAAGAAAATGCACAGGATCGAGATGATGCCGAGCGCAAAACCGATGTCTCGGCTGCCGTTTTTAATCGGCAGGACGGAAGCTGTCGCCGCTGGTTGCGCCATGGTTCACCTGAGCTCGTCGCGTTGGCGCCAGCATGGCGAACTAGGCTTGCGTCAAACTGTCAGTATCCCTTCTCCACCCGGCCATAGACCTGTTCAGTGAAGCTGTGGATTTGCCCGCCGATCAGCGATCCGCTCAAGGCAATCGCGATCAGCACGGCGACGATTTTTGGGACGAAGGTGAGGGTCGCTTCCTGAATTTGGGTCAGCGCCTGAAACAGCGCGATCGCGATGCCGACCACCATGGCGGCGGCGACGGCCGGGCCGGCGCCGACCAGAATCGTCCAGATCGCGGAATGGAGAAGATCGAGCGCGTCGGCTTCATTCATCGGGCTTCTCCCTTCTCCCCTTGTGGGAGAAGGTGGCGCGGGCAGCGCGACGGATGAGGGGTTCTCCCCTGCATTGTGGCCTGCCCCTCATCCGGCGCTTCGCGCCACCTTCTCCCGCAAGGGGAGAAGGAAGAATTCGCAAACTCATGAGATAGTCACGCCGCTGCCGAGCGTGAGGGTTTGGCCGTTGGTCAGGGTCGCCGTCGAGCCGCTGGCATTGATGGTGACCGAGGAAATCGTGCCGCTGGCCGTGCCGTCGGCCGATGTGACCTTGCGCCCGACCGCTGATTCCGCTTGTGAAATGGCGGTGGTGTTCAACAGCGATGTGAGGGTCGAATTGGTCTGCACCTGCTGCTCGACGGCCGAGAAGGAGGCGAGTTGCGACAATTGCTGGGTCGGATCCATCGGTTGGGTCGGGTCCTGATTCTTCATTTCGGTCATCAGCAATTGCAGGAACTGGTTGTAGTTGAGCGATGCGGAGGCGGCGGTCGTGCTGGCGGCGGAAGCGGCCGTGGTAGCGGCGGAGGTCGTGGCGGAGGAAACCGGAGGAACGGTCATCGGCGATTTTCCTTGTGTCAGGCGGCGACGGTTTCCGGCGCATTGGCGTTCATCATCTCGGCCTCCAATGGATAAAGGCCGCGAATGGTTTTCAACGCCTCGAAGGCGCGATTGGTCTCGACCAGCGCCTCGGCGGCGCGCAGCCCCTCGGTCACGGCGCTGTCGCCAAAGGCCTCGCGCGTGGCGGGAAGCATGGTTTTGAACATCTGGCGGGCGAGCGGCGCGCCGTCCGCGCTCCATCAATTGCGTCTGAAGCACGAAATAGAGCTGGCGCAACGGCGTGTCCGCCTCTTCTGGCTGAATCACATGGGCTTCGAGCAAAAAGGCGGCGTCATTGAGCAGTTCGATCGTCACCTTGCGCTCCATCCTGATGACGGCGCCGTTGATGTAGAGTTTTTCGCCCGCGCGCAATTTGAGCCGCATGGAGCCTCACGCCAGTCCGTCGCGAATGATCGCGGTGATTTCGATGAGATCGTCGAAGGAGTTTTGGCGCGCCGGTGCGCAGGCGCTCGATTTCCTTCACGATCCAGATGCCGATGGAAATGAGCTGCGCCCGCAGATCTTCGGGCAGGTCGTTGCCCTTGCTGCCGAGATCGTCGAGGAAGATCGTCCACAGATGGCGCAGATAAGTGAGCGCCTCAAACCCTTCCTTCGATTGCGCGCCCGGTTTCCGCGCGGCTTCGAGCAGGGCGACGGCGCGGTCGAGCGCGTCATGCTCGCGCGCGCGCATTTCACGCGGCGAATCTTCGACGACTTCTGCATAAGTGAATTGGTACATGCGTCAGCCCTGCAGGGTTCAGAGAAAATTGACGAGGCTCAGCTTGGCGATCTGCGCGGTCAGCGCATAGGCCGTCTGCAATTGCGTGGTGATGGCGGAAACCTGCGAGGCCACGTCATAGCTGTTGACGTTCTCGTTGGCGCCGATCTGGCTGGTCAGGATGTTTTGTTGCAGGCTGATGGCGCTATTGGCCTGCGTCACCTGATTTTGCATCGTCCCGACCGCCGCGCCGGCCTGGATCAGACCGTTATTGCCGGCGCTTATGGCTTTTTGCGCCGAAGTCATCAGCGCCGCCGCAGCGTCCGCCGAGAGGTTCAGGCCGCCGAATGCGCTGATCATGGTCAGGGCTTGCGCCGAGTTCTGAAAGGCCGGTTGATTGGCGCTGATCGAGGTCGTCACGGTCTGGTTGGCGCCGATGCGATTGCTGGTCGCCGTGTCGCTGGCCACCGACCAATTTGAGGAGGCGCCGCTGAACAGCGCCGCGAACTGGGTGTTCAAGAAAGCTGGTCATCGCAGCGCCGCTGATCGTGCTGACGCTGGCCGACGTGACGGGGAACCCGAAAGTGGACTGAAAGGCGCTGTCTGCCGCCGTTTGCATCGCGGTATCTGCGATGGCAATCGGCGCGACGCCGCTGTTGATCCCGCCGAAGACGTAAACGCCGCCCACCGAGGTGTTCATCAGCGACGTGAAGCTGCTCAGCGCGCCGGCGGCGGTCTGCTGAAGCGCCAGCGCGCCGTTCGAGCCCGGGGTTTCCGACTGGTTCTGGATGATCTGCTCCAGCATGGTCTGCGTAACGCCTTGCAGGCTGGTCAGGGCGGCGGAGGCCGATCCGAGTTGCGCCGTGACGACCGCGTTGGACGCGGTGAGCGCGGAAAGGTCCGCCATCTGCTGATGCAGCGCGACATCCTGACCGGCGTTGGCGCCGAGCGTCAAACCGATGTCGGCGAGTAGGCCGGTCGAGCTTTCGCTGCTCGTGGTCGTCAGTTGCGACTGGAGCCGGCGTGACGGTGTTTTGCAGGATCGTCGAGATCGTCGAGGAGGAAATGGAATTGACCGACATTTCAGGCCACCGCCTGCAAGAGGGACGTGAACATGGAGTTGATGGTGGAGATCAGCTTGGCCGAGGCCTGATAGGAATTTTCGAAATCGAGCATTTGCGACATTTGCTGGTCGATATTGACGCCGGTCGCGTTGGACAGCGCCTGCGAGGCCTGTGAGGACAGGGTGGTCTGATAGGTCGCGTTATTGGTCGCCGATTGATACTGGCCGTCGAGCCAACTCGCGGAATCTGCCGCCTGCCCTGTGACGCTGTTGGAAATCCCAAGCCCCGTTCCCGAGGGAAAGTTCTGGGTTGCGGTCAGCGCGGTCATGTAGCCATTGATGAAGCGTGTTGATATCCGGCGGCGCCGGTTGTTGTTCTGCACATAGGCGGGGCCGTTGATCCCGCCGTCGCGGATGAGAGATGAGATTGCCGCCCGTGCGCCGGATCGACAGCGGACGAGACCTCGATCTTGCTGGCGAGGCCGGAGAGCAGCGTCGAGCAGGGAAGCGCAAGTTGGCCAGGTAGTCGTAAACAGGCCCGGCAGAGTGGCCGCAAGCGGGTTGGGTTCGGCAAAGGCGTCGATGAGTCCGCCGGCGATGGAGTCGAGCTGGCTCTGATATTGCGTGGCGACCGTGTCGCGCAGGTTGGCGAGGCCAAACAGCGCGCCTGATTGAATCGGCATGATGGCGTTGGCGCCCGTCACCGGCACGCCGTCGACAGTGACCGCCGCGCCCGTGGTAGAGGCCGTATAAGTGGTCGTCGCCGCCATCGAAACGCTGCGCGGAGTCGTGTCGAACAGGGTGACGCCGCTGTCGGTGTAGATCGACATCGAACCGTTGGAGGCGGTCGGCGGTGGTGACGCCGATCTGCTGCGACAGGCTTTGCAGGATCGTATTGCGCTGGTCGAGCGCGTCGGTGACGTCGGCGCCGGTCGCGGTTCCGTTGACGATGGCGGTATTGACCTGCTGGAATTGCGACAGCAGCGAATTCACCGTGGCGACGGACGTGACCATGTCCTGATCCGCCGTTTCGCGCACATTCTGTACGGTCGCGCTCGCGGCGTTCAACCCCTGGCCGAGATTTTGCGCCGCCGAAAAAACCGCGCTGGCGGCGGTAGTCGAACTCGGCGAGGAGGAATAAGTCTGCAAGGCGGCAGCGAGCGATTGCAGCAGCGAGGATGGCGAGGCGGCGGCGGTGGTGGAATCGCTGGTCGACGTGGCGTCCGACACCGTCTGCTGCAATTGCGTCACGCCGTTCGACAGGGCTTGCGCCGCAGCCTTGGCCGAGGTGCTCGACAGCATGGAATTAAACAAACTCGCATTGGTGAGATCGGCAATCGACTGGATCACCGCAGCGCCGCTGGAGCCTGTGGCAAGGTTGGCGACTTTCGCCGAAATATAGCCGGTCGAATTCTGCGCATTGGAAATATTGCGCGAGACAATCGACGTCAGACCCGCGTTGGTTGCAAGCGAAGTGGTAGCGACATTCCAGGCGTTGGAGAGACCCATGGCGGTTATCCGTTTTAGACCAGGTTCATCTGGATGAGACTGCTCAACAGGTCGGCGCCCGCTTTAAAAACCTGCGCATTGGCTTGATAGCCGCGCTGCGCGACGATCATGTTGGTCAGTTCGGTGGCGATATCGACCGTCGATTGTTCGAGTTCGCTGGATTTGATCGTCCCCAATCCGCCCGTTCCAGCCGTGCCGACCGAGGGCTGGCCGGAAAGGATATTGGCCGAAAAGACGTTGCCCGTTACCGGCAGCAGGTTGTCCGGGCTGGCGACATTGGCGAGTGGAATCTTGTAACCCGCGACGGTCGAGCCATTGGAAAGCTGGTAGGACAGGGTTCCATCGATGCCGATGGTCACGGAACTGATGGACGCCGGGGCGTTGCCGTTGACGGTTGACGCGGACACGGCGAAAGAGCCGGCAAGCTGGGTCATGCCGGAAAGATCGAGCGACATGGGCGCCCCGCCGGGAACAGTGAAGGAGAACGGGCTTCCCGTGGTCAGATTGCCATTGGCTGCGCTGAAGTTAAGGGCCTGCGTCTTCAGCGGGCCGGACGTATAGGGAAAGCTTCCGTTGGTCGCCGCCGAATGGTCGAAGGCGGTGACCTCCCAGTTATTCGAGCCCGTATTCGCCATGTAAATGTCGATCGTGTGCGACGCCCCGAGGTTGTCGTACATGACCATCGAGGTCTTTTCGCTATAGGTCGAAGCCGCTGTATTGTCCGAGGGCAGCTTTTGGGTCGAAGGCGGAGTGAGGTCGATCGTCGAGGCGGTCGAAGGAAGATTGGCGGTCAAAATTCCGCTCGTCGTCGCCGTCGCCGACAAGCCGGGTGCGTCGATGTTGACGACCTGCATCCCCGCCAGCGAATTGGAGACAATGGTTGGCGCTCCCTTGGCGAGGCTGTAGCCGTTCAGATAATAGCCGCCGGAATTGACCAGATTGCCGCTGGCGTCGGGCACAAAGGAGCCGGCGCGGGTCAGATATTGCTGGCCGCCGGAATCGGAGACAACGAAAAAGCCGTTGCCGCTGACCGCGAGATCGGTGGAGGAGGTGGAGCCTTGCAGCGTTCCCTGCTGCGACACGTCGAGCCGCGTGACCGAAGACACCCCGCCGGCCGAGGTCTGCCCGACCGCCGCCTGATCGACCAAGGTGGAGAATTCGGTGTCCGCCTGCTTGTAGCCGACCGTGCCGGCGTTCGAAATATTCTGGCCGATATTGGCCAGATAATTCGACTGCGCATTCATGCCGGTCACGCTGGCGTTCATGGCGTCATAAAGACCCATCGTGCGTCTCTCCTGAGGTGGACCCAACTCTGTTTGCGCCCGCAGCCTTGCGCGAAGCTTGGCGCAACCTGAGCGTGTAGAATTTAACCTCGCACTCATCATTTGCGGGTAGGTTCAAGACCCGTGCGACGCCGCCCGGAAACTGGGAGCCGGAACTGATGCATGTGGTCCTCGTCGCCGCCGACCCCTCGCTGATGCGGGCGCTGACTTCAATTCTGGAAAAGCGCGTCCACGACGTCGTCTGTTTCGCAAGCCCGCAGGAGGCGCTGGTCCATGCCGCCGCCCATGAGGACGTCAACGCCATGATCGTGGTCGAGTTCCGCGACGCCACGCCGGGGCCGGAAATCTGCTGGGAAGCGCGCCTGCTGGAGAGTTTCGAGCGGCCCCTGTACATCTGCCTCATTTGCCGGCCGCTGAACTCGCAACAATTCATCGAGGCTCTGGATTGCGGCGCCGACGACGTGCTGCAATTGCCGCTTTCCTCCGACGAGCTTTACGCGCGCCTGCGCGCCGCCCAGCGTTTCATCCGGATGCAGCGCAATCTCGTCGACCTGGCGACGCGGGATGGGTTGACCGGCCTGCTCAACCGCCCGGCCTTTTTCAGCCGCACGGCCAGGTTGCGCCACGACCGCGACGCGCCGCTCGCCGTGGTCATGGCCGACATCGACCATTTCAAGGCGGTCAACGATTGCTATGGCCATGCGACTGGCGACAAGGCCTTGCGCGCCGTCGCCGATTGCTTCGGCGGTCCATTGGAGGCAAATCTCGCGGCCCGGATGGGCGGCGAGGAATTCGCGATGCTGCTGGATGGCGTGGATGCCGACGAGGCCGGCCGCGCGGCGGAAAGCTGGCGTCATCGCATCGCCATGACCGAGATCGACACCGGCGCGGGCGCCTTGCGGCTCAGTTGCAGTTTCGGGGTCGCCGTCGGCGCGCCGAAGGACGACATCGACGCCCTGCTGCGCAAGGCCGACGCCGCGCTCTATGCTGCGAAGCGCGCCGGGCGCAACAGGGTGGCGTTTTACGACGCCGACATCCCGGCGTCGCAAACCCGGCCAGCCAGTCTCATCCGCGCCCCCGGCCCCTCCGCTTTTGGCCCACGGCGGCAATCGGTTTGCTGAGCGCGCGAGATTATTTCCCGCCTGAAATGAACCATGGCCGTCATTGCGAGCGAAGCGAAGCAATCCATGGCTAGCGGCGAGGTGGATTGCTTCGCTTCGCTCGCAATGACGACCGCAGACCAGTCCCGTTTCTCCCGCCCCGATCTGATGTAATCAGATCGGAAAAACCCTATAGCGCGGACGCAGCCGGATCATCTTGAGCACGTCGGTGCGCAGGAATTTTTCCTCGATCACGACCAGTCCGGCCGCGTCGAAATGACTCTCGGTGGTTGGCGTATAGGTGGCGGCGAAAGTTCCGTTCAGCCAGGCCGACATCAGTTTTTGTCGCGCGCGAACAAGTGGGCGCGGGGAGAGACGATAATCGACGATGCGGATTTCGCCTTCGGGCTTGCACACCCGGCGCAGTTCCGCCAAGGCCGCCGCCTGCTCGTGATCCTCGATACAGGCGAAGACAAAGGTGGCGACAATGCCGTCGAAGCTGTTGTCCGGCCAGTCGAGTTTGGTCAGGTCGGAGCAGCGCAATTCGACCATTTTTCCGAGTTTTTCGGCCCGCGCCCGCGCCTTTTCCAGCATGGCGGCGCTGGCGTCGCAGCCCGACGCCTGCACGCCCGGCGGATAGGCGGCGAAATTGCAGCCCGTGCCGACGCCCGCGTCGAGAATGGCCCCGTGCAGCCCGTCGAAAACCCGGCGGCGCAGGGCGCGCTTCCACGCGATTTCGTAAGGCGCATCAAGCAAGTCATAGGCGAAGGCGATGCGCTGATATACTTTGCGGGCGTTCAGGATCTCGACACTGGTCATGGACTGCGACATCTGTTTCCCTCTCGGCGACGGGTGATTTGCCTTGCCTTAAGAAAAACAAATGACAGCACAATGAAGGTTTGACCGGCCCGCCCCATGACGAACACCTTCAATCTCGCCGCTTTCTGCCTGGCCGACAACGCCGCGCGCCGCCCCGGCAAGACGGCGCTGATCCTCGCCGGCGCCGGGAGCGACCGCCGCCTGACCTACGGCGAACTCGATCTCGCCGTGCGTCGCCTCGCCGCCGGTTTTTCCAGCCTCGGTTTTCCGCCCGGCGCGAGAGTCTTGATCCGGCTCGAAAATGATCTCGACTATGTGATCAGCTTTTTTGCCCTCATCGCCGCGGGCCTGGTCGCCCTGCCCGCCTCCTCGCAGCTGACGGCCGAGGAAGTGGACAATTTGCTGGCGGATTCCGGCGCTGCGGCGGTGATCTGCCCGCAGGGTCTCGCTGCCTGCCCGCGTCATCGATGCGGTGGAGTTTGAGAAACTCGCCGCCTTTCCGCCATGCGACTACGCCGCCACCGCGCCCGACGATCCCGCCTATCTCATTTACACCTCCGGCACGGCAAGCCGGCCCAAGGGCGTGCTGCACGCCCAGCGCGTGATCCTTGGTCGCGCCCCGATGCTCGACCATTGGCTCGGCCTGACCGAAGCGGACATCATGCTGCACGCGGGGGCGATGAACTGGAGCTATACGCTCGGCGTCGGATTGATGGACCCTTTTCCCGGGGCGCCACCGCCGTGCTGTATAATGGTCCGGCCGAGGCGAGCGTGTGGCCGCGCCTCGTCGCCCGTTTTGGCGCCACGATTTTCGCCGCCGTGCCCGGCGTCTATCGCCAATTTCTCCGCGACGAAGCCTGTGAGGCGGCCGATTTTGCGTCACTGCGCCACGGCCTGACGGCGGGCGAGGCGCTGGCCCCTGCCCTGCTCGAAAAATTCGTCGAAAAACCGGCAAGCCGCTCTACGAGGCTTTGGGGATGAGCGAGATCTCCACCTATATTTCGAGCGGCCCCGGCACGCCGGTGCGGCCGGGTTCGCCGGGACGGCCGCAACCCGGCCGCCGCGTCGTCATCCTGCCGCTGGAGGAAGGCGAGAATCCTCTCCCTGCGGGCGAAAGCGGGCTCATCGCCGTCCATCGCTCCGATCCCGGCCTGATGCTCGGCTATTGGCGCAATCCCGAGGCCGAGCGCGAGGTTTTTCGCGGCGAGTGGTTCGTCGGCGGCGACGTGGCGGAAATGGATCTTGACGGCTATGTCTGGCTGCACGGACGCCGCGACGACCTGATGAATGCGCAGGGCTATCGGGTGTCGCCGGCCGAGGTCGAAGCGGTGCTGACCACGCGCCGGGCGTGGCCGACGTGGCCGTGGCCGAGCGCAAGGTGCGGGCGGATGTGAGCGTGATCTGCGCTTTCATCGTTTCCGCCGGGCGGACAACCCAATGAGGCGGCGCTGGCGGCCCATTGCGCGAAACATCTGGCCGGTTACAAAAACCCCAAAAAATACGTCTTTCTAAAAACCCTGCCCCGCACCAAAAACGGCAAGATCGCCCGGCGGCTGCTGCCGGAAATCCAGCGTTAATTAGCAAGCACACTAAGATCGGCGTTTCATCGGAAAGTTAAAAAACGCGCTTGCAGACTTATGCAAGCACGTTTAGCCTTCTACAGATAGCAAGCAGGAGATTTTCAGCATGTCGGATTCGCCCAGAAAAAGGGTGGCATAGCTCGCGCGGAGAAGCTGTCGCCCGAAGAGAGATCCGATATTGCAAGACTTGGTGGGCAAGCAAAGGCGAGGGTGAAAGAAGTAGCCGGATCCGATGACGCGCATCCCGATCCCCAAGGCCACGCACCAAGGACAGATGACGGTCGGCCCGCTCGATCTCGATTGTTACGTCCTCGAAGATGGAGGCGCCTGTTTCATAAACGCGGAATGGCCCGCGCCCTTGGAATGAAGTCCGGAGGCGCAAGGTCTTTTTGCGCGCCCTGCAAAGGAAAGGGCTTGGATCCGAAGTCGGCGAAATACTTATAAAAAAGATCGAAAATCCTATAAATTTCAAACCTTTGACGCAGGATCTGGCGCATGGATATGATGCGGAGGTTCTGGTTGATGTTTGTAAGGCCATTATTAGGGCCCGCGAAAATGGCAAGCTTACAACTTCTCAAGAAGGGTTGGCTGCTCAAGCGGAGATCCTATTAAACGCATTCTCTAAAGTCGGCGTTTCCGCCCTCATTGATGAAGCGACCGGATTTCAGCAGATCCGTAGTCCCGACGCGCTGCGACTGTTGGTGCAGCAATATATAGAAAAAGAAATGCGCGAATGGGAAAAGCTTTTTCCAGATGAATATTATAATGAACTAAATCGTATTTACGGTAGCGAACAATTCACTACAACGGGCAGCGGCGCTGTTATACAGAACAGACCACAACATTTTGCCAATTTTACACGTTCATATGTTTATTCGCCTCTGGAAAATGGCGCGGTGTTGAGAGATTAGATATTTTAAATCCTAAAGTTGATAAAAAAGGAACGCGGCGCCCACGTTTCCACCAGCACTTAACTCTTGGGTACGGGTTAGAAAAACTGAAGAGACAAATGCAGGAGGTCCTGACGCTAATCGGTGTCTCGGACAGCGTCGCTCAATTTAAAAGGCTGTTCACAAAACGGTTCCCGAGGGTAGGGACGCAATCCGATTTATTCCCAGAATGGGCCGGATTGAAACCTTAGATCTGAGCCTTTAAAATGAGGCGACGCTCCAATTAAATATGAAACATTTCCATCGCCGAAACCGGTTCGCCCAGCGCGCCGCATGTCGGCGAGCGTGTGGCTGTCGAGCACGGCGGCGATGGCGTTGCGGGCCTTGACCATGATCAGGCGCACCGCGCAGGCCTTTTCGTCGCCGCAATCGTCGCAGGGTCTGGGTAGGCGGTGACGCTGGCGCATTGAATAGGCGCCAGAGGTCCGTCGAGCACGCGCACGATCTGGCCGACGTTGATCTTGATGGGCTGGGCGGGCGAGGGCGTAGCCGCCGCCCTTGCCCTTTTTCGAAAAAACCAAGACCGGCATTGCGCAATTCGGACAGGATCTGATCGAGAAACTTCTTGGGAATGGCGTTGGTGTCGGCCATGTCCTGCACCTGCGCCAGCGCGCCCGGGTGCAGCCCCGCGAGATGGACCATGGCC
>CAWFBN010000169.1:0-4993 GCA_963813955.1 uncultured Alphaproteobacteria bacterium
TGCTCATATTTGCTCGCTTTCGTCGACGAGGGCGATATCGAAGGTGACGTGCTGCCACTTGCCCTTGGGGTCAGTAAAGCGGAGGTCGACATACTTGATGTCTTCATCCTTGATTCTCTGCAGTACTTCTTTGGCAGTCGTCATTTCAGAGCCTCTTGTCTTTGTGAGGTGACCGTTAAGCTTAGGGGACGTAAAAAAGAAATGAAGAGGGAAGGGGACAGACCGCGTCCGTGCCGGTTTCGCCGGTGCGGATGCGATCGCGACGTCGATATTGGAGATGAAGATCTTGCCGTCCCCGATCCGGCCGGTTTGGGCCGGCGGGCGGATCGCCTCCAGGGCGCGGTCGACGGCTGTGTCGGCGAGGACCAGTTCGATTTTCACCTTGGGCAGGAAATCGACGACATATTCGGCGCCGCGATAAAGCTCGGTATGGCCCTTCTGGCGGCCAAAGCCTTTGGCCTCGGTGACGGTGATGCCGTGAAGGCCCGCTTCCTGAAGAGCCTCCTTCACCTCGTCGAGTTTGAAGGGCTTGATGATGGCTTCGACTTTTTTCATGCTCGGGCGCTCTCCCTTGGGCGCTGTTCCCTGTCATGCGCGGCGTGCGCCATTCGTGCCGGCCGCGCGCAACGCTAGCGTCTTAACATCGCCTTGCGCGACACGCCAGCGCGCTTCATGTGCAATTTGCGTGATTTTGCTCGATCCGAGGGCAATTCTCGCAGAATTTGCTGAAAAGGACCGCGATAAGCGTTTATGCCGAACAGCCCCTTTCGCGGGTCGATTTGTCGCAGAAATGGGCCTTTTCCGCTCAAGCCGCGAACATAGTTTTGATCAAGCCGCCCTTGACCAATCGGCAAGTCGGCGCGCATGCCCCATTCCGCCCAGGAGCCGTCATAGACCGCGACGCCGGAACGCCCCGTCGTGGCCATGGCCAGGGCGAAAATCGCCGCCGAAACGCCGGAGCCGCAAGTCGCGATGGTCGGCTTGTCCAATGATGCCCGCCGCCGCGAAAGCCGCCGTCAGTTCCGCCGCCGGGCGCAGCCGGCCATCGCTCAGCAAGTCGCCCCAGGGGAGGTTGCGGCTGCCGGAAGATGACCGGACCTTAGGCCGGGACGCGGCTCCAGTTCGTCGCCACGGAAACGCGCGGCGGCGCGGGCGTTGACGATCTGCGGCGCGGCGGGCCGCCAGAGGCCGCTCGCAAGCGCTCGCCTGCCGCACATCGTCGAGAGAGGCGATCAGCGCGTGGTCGAGCCGGGCGGTGAAATGGCGCGATTTCGCCATGGTCTCGCCTTCGGCGAGCGGGGGCGCCTCCGCCGCCATTGGGCAGGCCGCCGTCAAGCACCGCAACATCGCGCGCGCCAAACGCCCGGAATGTCCACCATACACGCGGGGCCGAAAACAGGCCGAGCGAATCATAAACAACGATTTTCATGCCGTCGCCAATGCCGAGCTTTCGCAGGCGCTGGAAAAAGCCACCGGATCGGGCAGCATATGCGGCAGGCCGGAGTTCTTGTCGGCAATCGCGTCGATGTCGAAAAACACCGCGCCGGGAATATGGCGCGCCAAAAATTCGGCGCGGCCGTCGCGCTGGGCGGTCGGCAAATGCCATGAGGCGTCCACGATCGCCAGCCCCGGCGCGCCGAGGTGGTCGGCCAGCCACTGGGTGGAAACGAGATATTCAGTTGCGTCGCGCGGCATTTCTTTCTCCCTCATTGCCGCGCCAAATTAGCCGTGGCGCGCGTCCTGCGAAACAGTTCTTTGAGGGAAGGGCGAATTTTTGTTCAGGAAGCGGATTTTTCAGCCAGCGTGGGACCGGCAGCTTTTTTTCGCGCAAAAACGCCGGATTGTAGAGTTTTGAGGCATAGCGCTCGCCGGAATTGCAAAGGATGGTGACGATGGTCTTGCCCGGGCCAAGGTCCCGCGCCAGCCGAATTGCCCCGGCGACATTGATCGCCGAGGAGCCGCCGAGCAGCAGCCCTTCCTGCTGCGGCGAGATCGAACAGGATCGGCAGGGCTTCCTCGTCGGTGATCTGATAGGCGATATCAATGGGCGCATCAACCAGATTGGCGGTAATGCGGCCCTGGCCAATGCCCTTGGTGATCGACGTTCCCGAGGATTTCAGCTCGCCCGATGTATAGTATGAATAAAGCGCCGCCCCCATCGGATCGGCCAGCGCGATCTTGATCGCCAGTTTTCGCGCTTAAGCGCCCGGCCGACGCCGGCGAGCGTGCCTCCGGTGCCGACCGCGCAGATGAAACCGTCGAGCCGGCCCTCGAGCTGGTCGTAGATTTCCGGCCCGGTGGTTTCCTCGTGGCCGCGGCGGTTGGCGACATTGTCGAACTGATTCGCGCCGGCGCGGCGGCTGCGCCAGCTCCGCCGCCAGCCGGCCGGAATATTTCACGTAATTGTCGGGGTTGGCGTAGGGGACGGCGGGGACCTCGATCAGTTCGGCGCCTTGCAGGCGCAAAAAACTTTTCTTCTCTTCCGACTGGGTGTCGGGAATGACGATCATGGTGCGGTAGCCAGAGCGCATGGGCGACGAGAGCGAGGCCGATGCCGGTATTGCCCGCCGTGCCCTCGACGATGGCGCCCCCCGGGTTTGCAGCACGCCGCGCTCGCTTCGCGTCCTGGACGATGGCCAGCGCCGCGCGGTCCTTCATCGAGCCGCCGGGATTCAGGAATTCCGCCTTGCCCAAAATCGCGCAGCCGGTCTCTTCGGAGGCCGCGCGCAATTTCACGAGCGGCGTGTCCCCGATGGCTTCGAGAACCGATTAAGTGATTTTCATGACCTGTCCCGGATGGGCTTTGCCGCATGACTATTAAGCTAGCGGCGGAGGAAGGCCTGCAAGGGCGGCGGCCGTTCAGGCCGATAAAGCGGAGAAAGCCGTCCAGGGCGCGGCCGCGGGCGAAGTCGTGATCGACAATCGGCTCGGGAAAGTCTCGGCCCAGCCGAACGCCGGCGTCGGCCAGCACGGAAGCCGGCGCCGTCCAGGGCCAATGGATGACTTTGGCCGGCAGGCCCGAAAGTCCGGGCAAAAGCGGCGGACATAGTCGCCGTCGGGATCGAATTTCTCGCCCTGCAACACCGGATTGAAAATGCGGAAATAGGGCGCGGCGTCGGCGCCGCAACCGGCCACCCATTGCCAACTCGCCGGCGTTATTGGCCGCGTCGGCGTCGATGAGCGTGTCCCAGAACCAGGCCTCGCCCTCGCGCCAGTCGATCAGCAGATGTTTGGTGAGGAACGAGGCGCAAATCATGCGCGCGCGGTTGTGCATAACGCCGGTTTTCCAGAGTTCGCGCATGCCGGCGTCCACCAGGGGATAGCCGGTGCTGGCCACTCTGCCAGGCCCTGAGCGCCGCTTCGTCTTGCCGCCATGGGAAAGCGTCGAAACGCGGATTGAAATTACGCCAGCGCCAGATCGGGATGGGCGAAGAGCAGATGGATGGAAAATTCGCGCCAGCCGAGTTCGGACAAAAATTTGTCGGCGCCGGGCTTTTTTGCCGCCTTCGCAAAAATCTGGCGTGGCGAAATCTCGCCGAAATGCAAATGGGCCGAAAGGCCGGAGGTCGCGCTCATGTGGATTCGGTCCCGCTGCATGGCGTAGGCGTTCAGTTGGTCGGCAAGAAAGCGCTCCAGCCTCTGCCGGGCGCCAGCCTCGCCAGAGGCGGGATCGGGGAAATCGCGCGGCCAGTCAGGTTTTGAGAGGGGGCAAAGACAAATCGTCCAGTTTTACCCGCGGCGGACCGTCCTCAGGCCAAAGGGCGAAATTGATTTGTCCCGGCGCGGGCAGGGGCGCGGCAAGATGCAGGTTTTCGCGCAAAGCGCGCCAGAAGGGCGTGAAAACCTTGAAGCTCTCGCCGGCTTTGGTCGCCACCTCCCAAGGCTCTGCCAGCAGCGAGCCGTTGAATGTTGCGACCTCGCGTCCTTGACTGCGCAAAAGCGCCTTGAGCCGCGCATCTTGGGCGACTTCGCCGCCGCCATAGCGTCGGTTCCAAGGATTTTTTGCGCCCCGCTGGCCTCGACAAGGCGGGGCAGCAACTCGTCCGCCTCGCCGCGCAAGAAAAACACGTCGCCGCCAAGCTGGGCCAGCGATTCGGACAGAGCTTGCAAGGCGTGATGAAGTCGCCAGCGGCTGGCCCCTCCAGCAGGGCGCAGACCCACGCCTTTCTCGTCATGAATATAAATGCAGAGAATTTTCCGTCCGCTTGCCAGCGCCGCGTCCAGCGCCGGATTGTCGGCGAGGCGCAAATCGTTGCGGAACCATAGAATGACCGGAGATTGAGCCAAGACGCCTCTCGAATGGTGAGCGCGGGATTGCCGTTTTTTAACGCGGAGAATCGCCCAACGGGTCCGGAGCGAAAAGCGCTTCCAGGTCGGCCGCCGTCAGCAGGCGAAATTCCCCGGCGGCGAGATCGGACGGCAGCGTCAGCCCGCCGATCGCCTCGCGATGCAGGGCGACGACATGATTGCCGACGGCCGCGAACATGCGCCGCGCCTGATGGTAACGGCCTTCAAACAGGGTCAGCCGGGCCTCTCGCGGCCCCAAAACCTCAAGACGCGCGGGCAACAGCGGCTTGTCCTCGCCTTCCAGCATCAATGTGCCGGCGGAAAAAGCCTCCGCCTCGCCGCCGCTCAGGGGCCGGTCCAGCGTCGCATGATAGATTTTGGCGATGGTCCGGCGCGGCGAGATGATCTTGTGCAGCAGCGCGCCATCGTCGGTAAGCAGCAGCAGGCCGGAGGTCTCCTTGTCGAGCCGCCCCACCGTGGAAATCGCCGGGTCGCGTCCCCGCCAGCGGTCCGGCAGCAGCGAAAAGACCAGCGGACCGGCCTCCTTGTGCGAACAGGTGACGCCCAGCGGTTTGTTCATCAGCAGCGCGAGGCCGGGCAGGGGGTCCAGCGCCTCGCCGTCGATGCGCAGACGCTCGCAAAGATCGCCGGACAAGGGCGTGCGCTGCTCGATGTCGCGCAAGGGCGCGCCGTCGAGTTTTATGCG
>CAWFBN010000170.1:0-4664 GCA_963813955.1 uncultured Alphaproteobacteria bacterium
TATTTTTATCGCAACCCTTTGCCCGCCGCGTTGCCGAACATCCCGGCAATCCTTGGCGATGGTCTGTTCGCTTACGAGGCGAAAAGCGCCTTTCATTATGGGGATGAATTGGTAGCCATTGCCGGCAAACGGCGTGTGGCGCCAATCTTTTTCCGGACGAATTGCATCCTGCGGGCTGACAAAGACCGCAACGCCGTTCGAAATACTGATCGCAGGACGCCGGGTCGGCTACATCGCCGAGGCCGACGCTCGGCGGCTCGCGTTGGAGTTGCGCGCGGCGGGCGTCGACGGCGACGTTCAATGCTGCGCGGAGATCAGAGGCGCGGCAGTTGGACCCATCGCGAAACCGGGTGGTTTCCGCCTGAATCTTGACCTGAGTTTCCCGATTAAAATCTCGCCGGCAACGTAGAGATGGTGCAGCGCCTTGTGCGTGGTTTCATTTCATAGTATACATATAAAGTGCAATGTTGCGCAATAAATGGTGGGGGTTTCATGCTCACGTCCTCCCAATGCCGCGCCGCCCGCGCCCTGATCGACTGGTCGCGCGAGGATTTGGCCGCCGCCTCAAAGTGGGTCTTCGCACCATTGTCGATTTCGAGCGCGACGCCCGCGATCCGCGCGACGTGACCAAGGACGCGCTGTTTCGCGCGCTTGAATTGGGCGGCGTGCTGTTCCTCGATGCGGGGTCCGAGCGCAATGGCGGCCCGGGCGTGCGGCTGCAAAAGGGCAATTCCGGCCAGACGATCGCGCTCGAAGATCTGAGCGCCGCCAACGACGAATAACGGCAAGCCCAAGAAACATGCCCATGAAAGGTGAGCCGCTCGAAAGCCGCCATGTTTTCGTCGAGGGCCGCGTGCAGGGCGTCGGCTATCGGGATTTCGCCCGGCGAACTGCGCGACGGCTCTCCGTGAGCGGGTGGGCGCGCAACCGGAGAGATGGAACGGTCGAAGTCTTCGCCGTCGCAAGCGCCGCGAAGCTCGAAGCTTTCCTTGCTGAATTGCGTCAAGGGCCGGGCCTCGTCTCGACGCTGCGTGTGGTGGGGAACGAGGGGCTGGAGGGCGAAACACCCGAAACCTTCCTGATCCGCCCGACCTTGTAAGCCTGAGGACAGGCGCGTCGCCTCTGCGCCAAACGGTCGTGTTTGCGCCGTTTCATGAAGCGCAAATCGCCCAAGAAAATGGCGCCAAAACTGCTTCTGTCCGACAGCAAAAAATGCCGGAAGGGTAGGAAATGCAGTCTCCTTCGCATGATCATTCGCCCCTGCCGCCGGCGAAAAAGGCCGGACCGATATTGCCGCGAGCAGACGCGCCCGAAATTATTTAGGCGGTTTCGCTTTCACGGCCGGCGATCCGCCGTCAGGCGCCGGCCTGTTTGCGCTGACGCGACGGATCGGGGATTTTCTCTATCCCGTGTTGATCGGCGAAGCCGAAAACATGGCGGCGGCTTTGCAAAAACTCCGCGCCGACGAACCCATGCTCGCCGCCGGTCTGGCCGATGGCCTGTGCTGGATGGCGCGCGATAACGCGCGCATGCGCGTCCATGTCTTGCGCGAACTGGTCGGCAAATATGATCCGCCGCTCAATGTCGAACATCGCAAGGGCCGCGCAGCGCCGGAAATCGCCGCTCTGGCCCCCGATCGCGCCAAGAATTTGCCGGCCGGCGAGGCCGAGCATGGCGCCGCGAAGATCGAGGTCAGCGAAGAGGAATTGCGCGATCTCGTGCGCGCCTTTTACGAACAGGCGCTGGTCGATCCGGCGATCGGCCCGGTTTTCAAGCGCAATGTCGCGGATTGGGAGCATCATTTCATGCTGGCGGCGGATTTCTGGTCGCGCAGCCTGCTCGGCACGACGCGCTATACGGGCAGCCCGTTCACGCCGCATTTGTCGCTCAATCTAAAGCCGGAGTTTTTCGAACGCTGGATCGCCTTGTTCAAGATCGCGGCGGCAAGTCGACTTAAGCCGGCGGCGGCGCGCGCGGCGATCTGCCAAGGTCGAGCATATGGGCGTCTGTTTCCAGGCAGGCTTGTTTCCGCCCCAGATGCCGACGCGGGAACAAGATCCGTGAGCCAAGAACCGTGAGCGCCGAATCGGAAGGCGCGCTGGGTTTTTTCAACGCCCAGCGCGAAAATTTTTCGCGCACTGTCGCCCTGTTGGGCCGGGGCGCCGCGCTGGCCGATGCGCTCGCGGCGCAGGCCTGCGACAATTACCAGCAAAACGCCGACATCCAGGCGGAAGGCCAGCCGGCGCCCGCCTGCGCGCGCGGTTGCGATCCCTGCTGCTGCATGCAGGTGGCGGCGACGGCGCCCGAAATTTTTCACGCCGCCCATTTCATCCGCCTGACCTCGCCGGCTTTCGCCAGGCATGGGGTCGATCTCGCGCAAAGACTGAACGACGTCCAGGCCAGGATTGGCGGCTTGAGCCAGCAGGAGCGATTCGCCTCGGCCCAGGCCTGTCCAATGATTATCGGCGGCGCCTGCGCGGTTTATTCGGCGCGGACGCTGGCCTGTCGCGGCCATATTTCCTTCGACCGCGGCGCCTGCGAGGCGGCGGCGCGGGGATGCGACGTTGTGGTCACCCTCTAGCCGCGCACAAGGCGGTGCGCGTGCTGGTTCAGGGCGCCTTGCAGGCGGCCTTGCGCGACGCGGGGCTGGCATGGGGCGCCTATGAATTCCTCGGGGCGCTCGACCGCGCGCTGAAAAATCCCGAATGCGAAGCGCTGTGGCGGCAAGGCGAGGATGTTTTCGCCGACTCCGGCTCGACGACCCTGATACCGACGACATGTCCCGTCGCTGGACGCCGCGCGCGCAATGTGAACGCTGAGGTTTCAGCCGTTCTTCTGGCCGGTCAGTCGCTCCAGATCGGCCATGAGTTCAATCAGCAGCCCGCTCATGGCCCATTCAAAACCGATAGATCCGGCGAGTGCCTTCGACCGTGGATTTAATGAGTTGACTCCCAAAACCCTGGCGATCGGGAGCGCCATCGATCGCCGGTCCCCCCGGACTCGGACCAATTCAGGACGAGGCTGTCGCCGGTGCAGGCCCAGCAAATGTCCAGGCGTCCGTCGGGATTTGAGAGAGCGCCATATTTTGCGGAATTCGTCGCCAATTCATGGAAGATCAGCGCCAGCGCGGTGGCCGCGTCGGCGACAAGCGGCACCGGCGGGCCGGCAAGTTGAAGCTGTGCGCCATCGGGAACGACATGAGGCGCGATCAAGGCGGCGATAAGGTCTTGCAATTGCGCGCCATCGCTCTGCGCTTCGCCGGTCAGGGCAGGGCGGATCATATCATGCGCACGCGACAGCGCCGCAAGCCGTCCTGTCACCACGCGCGCCAATTCAGCGGCAGTGCGCGCCTTGCGCGCGCTGATGTTGATCATGGCCGACGCAATCGCAAACAGGTTCTTGACCCGATGGTCGAGTTCCATGATCAAGGTTTGCCGTTGTGCCTCCGCCTCCTTGCGCGCCGTAATATCGACGCCGGACGGGATAAGCTGGATCACCTCGCCCGATTCGTTGCGCAAGGGCGCGATCTGAAAATCGATCGTAATGCGACGGTCGTCGCGCCAGGCGATATCCACATCAAATCGGCTTGTTTCGCCGGCGGCCGCTTTTTCGACGGCCGCCTTGACTTGCGCGCGAACCTCCGGATCGTAACTCCACCAATAGGCGTCCCAGAATGGCCGGTCGAGGACGTCCTCGCGTTTCAATCCGGCGCCTTCCATCGGGGCGCGATTGACCTCCAGCAGATTGCCCTCCAGATCCACGATACCCACAAAGGCGAACATATTGTCGATGACGCTGCGAAAGGTGGACCTCGCTGGCGGCGACTTTCTGCTCGGCGCGGTTGCGCTCCGTAATATCGAAGGAGACGCCAACCAGTCCGTCACGACGCCTTCCTTGTTGAGAAAGGCCCTTTTTTGAGAAAGCCAGATTTGCTCTCCGGAAACGTCGTTGCCAGCGATTTCTTCCAGTTCTTCCTCGCCCGCCGTCTCCATGAGACGCCGGTCGGTCGCCACGATCTTTTCGCCCTCTGCGGCATTATCGAGGAATTCGGCGTCCGTGCGGTTTTGGATTTCTGCCCAGGGTTTGCCGACGAGCTCCATCACCGGGGCGTTGGCGACCTGCATGCGGCCGTCCCGATCCTTGACATAGATAAGGGCGGGAACAGCTTCGATGACGGCTTGCAACAGCACGGTGGCGTCCACCGCCTTGGCTTCGCTTTGCCTGAGGTTTTCCTCCGTCCGCTTGTGGGCGTCAATGTCGATGAGAACGCCCGCAAAATGGTCTGGGCGCGCCGCAAACATCCGTTCGCTTGCGCCGCTGGTCTGGAGCCAGCGATAGCTCCCGTCGTTGCGTCGCGCCGAAATTCGACGACATGACAATTCTTGCCCGGAGTGCAGGATCGCGGCCAGCAGCGGCCAGTCGTCAGGATGAATTTTTTCTTTGACGGCGGCGACCGGCAGCCAAACCCCGAATTCTCGAAATCGAGCTGAAGGGCCTCGGCGCAATGCTCGTCGGCCGCAAAATCGATGCTGCGCGATATCCCATTCCCAGGTTCCGATGATGACGCGGCATTTCAGCGCCAAAGCCAGGCGTTTCGCGGGGTCCAGCGGGAGCTTTACGTCGGCACGTCGCTGTTCAATGCTTCTGCCTCAAAATTGCGAGCC
>CAWFBN010000171.1:0-87789 GCA_963813955.1 uncultured Alphaproteobacteria bacterium
CGACCGACACGTTTTCCATGGCGATGATCGGCGGCGACAGCGGCTTTTGCGGCGAGGGCAGCGAAAAAGGCAGGATTTCGTCATCGACCAGCGCCGAGACGGGCTCCATCTTTTCCAGCATCTTTAGGCGCGACTGGGCCTGGCGCGCCTTGGTCGCCTTGGCGCGGAAGCGATCGACGAATTCCTGAAGGTGGGCGCGCTTTTCTTCCTGCTTTTTGAGGAATTTGGCTTGCAGCATCCGCGCCTCGGCGCGCTGGCGGGCGAAACTGGTGTAATTGCCGCGATAAAGCTGCAACTTGCCCTTGTCGAGATGGACGATGTGGTCGCAGACGTCGTTGAGCAGGTCGCGGTCATGGCTGATGACGACGATGGTCGCGGGATAGCTCGACAGATAGTTGATGAGCCACAGCGAGCCTTCGAGATCGAGGTAATTGGTCGGCTCGTCGAGCAGCAGCAATTCGGGCTGCGAAAACAGCACGGCGGCGAGCGCCACGCGCATCCGCCAGCCGCCGGAAAATTCTTTCAGCGCCCGATTTTGCGCCGCTTCATCAAAACCGAGGCCGGCGAGGATTTCCGCCGCCCGCGCCGGGGCGGCATGAGCCTCGATATCGGCCAGCCGCGTGTGGATATCGGCGATGCGGTGCGGGTCATGCGCGGTTTCCGCCTCCTCCATCAAGGCGGCGCGCTCGGTGTCGGCGGCGAGGACGAAGTCCACGAGCTTGCCGTCGCCGCCGGGCGCCTCCTGCTCGACCCGGCCCAGCCGGGCGCCGCGCGGGATATAAATGGTCCCGCCCTCGGAGGAAATCTCGCCGGCGATAAGGCGGAACAGCGTGGTTTTTCCTGCGCCATTGCGGCCGACAAAGCCGACGCGCGCCCGTTCGGGCAGCAGGACGCTGGCCGAATCGAACAAGAGGCGCGGCCCGAGCCGGTAGGTGAGATCGGTGACTTGAAGCATGGAGGCTTTTTTGCCTGTCGCGGCGCGGAAGGCAAGTTATTTGGTTTTGTGGGGGCGGCCCATGCTTCGAGACGCCGCTTTCAGCGGCTCCTCAGACATGAGGCGTCACAACCTCATGCTGAGGAGCGACCACAGGGCGCGTCTCGAAGCATGGGCCGCAACCCGACCGTCACCCCCGCCCGCGATAAGTCGCCACGCCCTGATCCGGCAGCCACAATCCCTTGGGAGGCTCGCCGGTCTGGAAAAACACGTCGATCGGCATGCCGCCGCGCGGATACCAATAGCCGCCGATGCGCAGCCAGCGCGGCTCCAGCGCCGCGATCAGATCCTTGGCGATGCGGATCGTGCAGGCCTCGTGGAAGGCGCCATGGTTGCGAAATGAGGTGAGGTATAGCTTTAAACTCTTTGATTCAACGAGATATTGGTCTGGAACATAATCTATCACCAGATGAGCGAAATCCGGCTGGCCGGTGACCGGGCACAGCGAGGTGAATTCGGGCTGGGTGAAACGGGCGACATAATTCACGTCGGGGTGCGGATTGGGGACCCGGTCGAGTTCGGCCTCGTCGGGGCTTTGCGGCGCCTGCGCCTGCGCGCCGAGCAGAGCGGCGCCATCATGGGTCTTGACCATTTTTCTTCGTCCTTTGGCCCGGATTTACGCGCGACGGCGCCTTGCGGCAAGGAAATCCGATGCTGCGGCCTTTGACCATCTTTTTTCTTTCGCGCAACCGGCGTAGAAAGCCGGCCATACTTCGCCGCATCGGCGTTTTTGCCCAAAGGGGAGCCGCATGACTGAGATTATCGACATTGTCGCCCGCGAAATTCTGGATTCGCGCGGCAATCCCACGGTGGAAGTCGACGTCACGCTCGAAGACGGCTCTTTTGGCCGCGCCGCCGTGCCGTCGGGCGCCTCGACCGGCACGCGTGAAGCGGTCGAACTGCGCGACGGCGACAAGTCCCGCTTTCTCGGCAAGGGCGTGCTCAAGGCGGTCGAATCGGTCAATGGCGAGATTTTCGACGCCATTTCCGGCTTCGAGGCCGAGGACCAGGTCCATATCGACGAGGCGATGATCGAACTCGACGGCACCCACAACAAGGCGCGCCTCGGCGCCAACGCCATTCTCGGCGTGTCGCTGGCGGTCGCCAAGGCGGCGGCCGACGCCCGTGGCCTGTCGCTCTACCGCTATGTCGGCGGCGTGCAGGCGCGCGTGTTGCCCACCCCGATGATGAACATCATCAATGGCGGCGCCCATGCCGACAACCCGATCGATTTCCAGGAATTCATGATCATTCCGCTCGGTGCGGACTCGATCGCGGAAGCCGTGCGCTGGGGCGCGGAAGTTTTCCATGGCCTCAAATCGGCGCTGAAAAAGGCCGGCCAGAACACCAATGTCGGCGATGAAGGCGGCTTCGCGCCGAACCTGCCGTCGGCCGAAGCGGCGCTGGACTTCGTCGTCAAGGCGATCGAGGCGGCGGGCTTCAAGCCGGGCCAGGACATCGCCATCGGCCTCGACGCCGCCGCCAGCGAATTTTTCAAGGATGGCGCCTATCATTACGAAGGCGAAGGCAAGGTCCGCTCGATCCAGCAGCAGGCCGAATATCTGGCAAAACTGGTCGCCGCCTATCCGATCGTCAGCATCGAGGACGGCAATGCGGAGCAGGACTGGGACGGCTGGAAGCTCACCACCGACCTGATCGGCAAGAAAGTCCAGATCGTCGGCGACGATGTTTTCGTCACCAACGTCAAGATCCTGAGCGAAGGCATCAAGAAGGGCGTCGCCAATTCGATCCTCATCAAAGTCAACCAGATCGGCACGCTGACCGAGACGCTGGCCGCCGTCGATATGGCGCAGCGCGCCGGCTATACCGCAGTCATGTCGCATCGTTCCGGCGAGACGGAAGACGCGACCATCGCCGATCTGGCGGTGGCCACCAATTGCGGTCAGATCAAGACCGGCTCGCTGGCCCGCTCCGACCGGTTGGCCAAATACAACCAGCTCATCCGCATCGAGCAGGAACTCGGCAAGCAGGCGATCTATGCCGGCCGCTCGGTGTTCAAGGCGCTGGCCTAAAATTTTCGCTTTTGGCGGAAGCTTTTGGGGATGCGCTCCGGCGCGTCCCCTTTTTTATATCCTCAGTCCTTTGCATAGCTGCGCCTTTGGCGGTGATGGCGTAAAGTGCAGAAAAAGAGGGAGACACCGCCATGCGCATGCTGATGAATGTCGTTTTTCCGCTGGAACCGTTCAATAGCGCCGTGCGCGACGGGAGCATCGGCACATTGGTGATGAAAATCATCGAGTTGATCAGGCCTGAAGCCGTTTATTTTACCGAATACGATGGCAGCCGGGGCGCAATGCTCGTGGTGGACGTCAAGCAGGCGTCGGATATTCCGTCCTTAGCCGAGCCGTGGTTTCTCGCTTTCGACGCCACCGTCGATTTTCGGATCGCCATGACGCCGGAGGATCTGGGACGCTCCAATCTGGAGGGGCTTGGCAAGACCTGGGGGTAGGAAGACCGGCCGTTAACCTTCGCCTAACCTTGTTGGGGCATGCTGGCGGCATGGTCATTCGCACACGTCTCGCCGCCATTCTCATTCCGCTGGCCTTCTATGCCTTCTCGGGCATGGTGGGCAGTTTCTTCGTGTGGCACGCGTCCCACGGCGAACGCGGCATCGCCGCCGATCTCGAAACCCGGCAGAAAATGGCCGAGGTCGAGGCCGAGCTCAAAATCGTTCGTGCCGAAAAAGCGCAATGGCAGAAGCGCATTGCCCTTTTGCGCGGCCCGGAGATCGACCGCGACCTGCTCGACGAGGAAGCGCGCAATCTCCTCAATCGCGTCAACAAGAACGACCTCGTCGTCTTTTTGCCCTAGCCATAGCTCCGATGCCGCCGGCGGCCGGCGGCCAGTCTCGCTTTTTCCCCCGCTTCAAGCTAGCTTTCAGGCTGAAAACGCCCTGAGATTTGCCGCGCTTTATCAGGCGCGACAACAGCCGGCGGCCGGAGGGTCAATGACGCCTGCATCATCCTCGTTTTCGACCGGCGAAAATCCGCGGCTGGCCGAATTTCTCGGGGCCGGCGACGAGCTTTCCATCTATCGGGCCATGCTGCTGATCCGCCGGTTCGAGGAAAAGGCCGGAATGCTGTTCGGCATGGGGCTGATCGGCGGTTTCTGTCATCTCTATATCGGCCAGGAGGCGATTGTCGTCGGCATGCGGCTGGCGGCGAGCGAAGGCGACCAGTTCATCTCCTCCTATCGCCAGCATGGCCACCTGCTGGCCTGCGGCGCCGATCCGCTGGCGGTGATGGCCGAAATGACCGGCCGGAGCGGCGGCCTCTCGCGCGGAAAAGGCGGCTCCATGCACATGTTCGCGCCCGACTACGGTTTTTATGGCGGTCACGGCATTGTCGGCGCGCAAGTGTCGCTGGGAACCGGATTGGCCTTCGCCAACGCCTATCGCGACGATGGGCGAGTCTGCGTGGCCTTTTTAGGCGACGGCGCCGCCGACCAGGGCCAGGTGGCGGAAAGCTTCAACATGGCGGCGCGCTGGCGGCTGCCCATCGTCTATGTGATCGAAAATAACCGCGTCCAGCCGGCGGGCGAGACCGAGGGCGCGCATCTGTCCCAGCGCGGCGCCGCCTTTGATATCCCCGGCGAACAGCTCGACGGCATGTGCGTTCAGGCGGTGCGCGAGGGCGGCGAGAGGGCGATCGCCCGGGCGCGCGACGGCGGCGGGCCGTATATCCTCGAAATGCGGACCGAGCGCTATCGCGGCCATTCGATGTCGGATCCGGCAAAATACCGCCGCCGTGACGAAGGGCGCGTCGAGCACGAGCCCGACCCGCTGGAACGCCAGCGCGAAAAGATTTTGCGCTCCGGTCTTGCGAGTGAGGCCGATCTCAGGAAGATCGACCTGAGCGTTCGGGCGCTGGTGGCGGATGCCGCGGATTTTGCGTCGCAATCCCCCGAGCCCGATGCGTCGGAACTCATGACCGATGTTTTCCTGTAGTTTGCGCTGGAGTTTTTCATGCCGACCCTTGTGCTGATGCCGGCGCTTTCCCCCGAAATGCAGTTCGGCAAACTGGGGAAATGGCTCAAGCGTGAGGGCGACCGCATCGAGGCCGGCGATATTCTCGCCGAGATCGAAACCGACATGGCGACCATGGAAATCGAGGCGGTCGAGAGTGGCGTATTGCAACAAATCCTCGTGCGGGAAGGCGCTGAAAACGTGCCGGTCGATACGCCCATCGCCTTGATCGAGGCAACGGCCGAGACGGTCGAGACGAGGCAGGCCGACGCGCACGAAGCTTCCCAAGACGAAACTTTCCTAAGGAATTCGTCCACAATCACACGGTGCGCGAGGCCCTGCGCGAGGCGCTGGCTGAGGAAATGCGCCGCGACCCTACGGTTTTCCTGCTTGGCGAGGAGATCGGCGACTATCAGGGCGCCTTCCGGGTCACGAAGGGCCTGTTGCAGGAGTTTGGCGACAAGCGCGTGGTCGATGCGCCGATCGCCGAACATGGCTTCGCCGGGCTGTGCGTCGGCGCCGCGATGGCGGGGCTGAAGCCGGTGGTCGAGTTCATGAGTTTCAATTTCGCGCTTCAGGCGATGGACCACATCGTCAATTCGGCGGCCAAGACCCTTTACATGTCGGGCGGGACGCTCAATTGCCCCATCGTGTTTCGCGGCCCCAATGGCGCGCGTTCACGGGTCGGCGCCCAGCATACCCAGGATTTTTCGGCCTGGTTTTCTCATATTCCGGGCCTGAAAGTCGTCGCGCCCTATACCGCCGCCGACGCCAAGGGTCTGCTCAAGGCGGCGATCCGCGATCCCAATCCGGTCATTTTTCTGGAGCATGAGCAACTCTACAACCAGAGTTTTCCAGCATCGCACGAAAGAGATCATCTGGTCGCCATCGGCGCCGCCAATATTATCCGCGCGGGAAAACACGCCACGGTCGTGGCCTTTTCGCACGGCGTCGGTCTGGCGCTGCAGGCGGCGGAACTTCTGGCGCTTGAAGGGGTCGATGTGGAGGTGGTGGATTTGCGGACCTTGCGGCCGCTCGACATGCCCATGGTGCTGGCCTCGGTGCGGAAGACCGGCCGCTGCGTGATCGTCGAGGAGGGATGGCCGCAATCGGGGATCGGCGCCGAAATTTGCGCCCGGATCGTCGAGGAGGCTTTTGATGATCTCGACGCTGGCGTGCGGCGGGTGACGGGCAAGGATGTCCCCATGCCCTATGCCGCCAATCTGGAAAAACTGGCCCTGCCGCAAGTGGAGGATGTCGTCGTGGCGGTCAAGGCCGTGCTGTATATGGCGGATTAGCGTTTTTGTGCCGGGAGCGCCTACGCGCGCGTAGCGCGCTAGGAGCGAAGGCCAAAGGGCTTAACTGTGGCCGAGCTTACGCGAGGGACTAGAAACAAAAATGACCAAGGAAAAACGGGAATTGTCGGCGCCGCCCGATGTCGAGGAGCAGGGCGGGACGGAAATCCTGCGGCTGTTCGTCACCGATGGCGCGCTGTCGCTGTCGATGCAGCGCGCCTTCGAGGAGCCGGGAATGTGGGGGCAATTGCTGGCCGATCTGGCCATGCACGCCGCCCAGATTTATGCGCGCGAAACACCTGTCGATGTCGCGCAGGCGCTCGGAGAAATTCGGCTGCAGCTGGACGCGGCTTTCGACCGGATCGAGGCGGAGTATGCGGCGACGTTGAATTAGAATGATTGCGGCGCCGGGCTTTAGCGCCCCCTCGACCCTGTAGCGAGAGCAGCGGTCGAATGCGAAGTCGTCGAACGACGTGATGCAATCGACGCCGAGGCCAATGCCCTGGCCCCTCACCCCAACCCTCTCCCCGCTCGCGGGGAGAGGGAGCTGGAGCTTCCCCATGTCGACCCCAATTCTGATGCCTTCCGTCGATCCGGCCACGCGCGGCGGGCGCTTGATCCGCTGGCTGCGGCATGAAGGCGATTTCGTCGAGGCGGGCGAGCCGCTGGCTGAAATCGCCGCCGACCACGCCACGATGGATGTCGAAGCGCCTCATTCCGGCGTGCTCGTGCGCATTCTGGCCGAGGCCGGAGGGCCTGAAATCGCCATCGAGAGCGTCCTTGGCCTGATCGAGACCGGCCCCGCGCCGCATGTGCGGCCCCGCGCTGGCGACGCCCGGGCGGGCCGACAAATCATGCCGCACCCCGATTTCGCCGCGTGCAAAACGTCTGGCGCACGAGGCTGGTTTCGATCCAGCTGGCCTCGCCGGCAGCGGGCCCAACGGCCGCATTGTCGAAAGAGACATACAGGCGGCGCTGGCGCGCGCGGACGCGCTTGCCCCTCGCGCGGAAATCCTGCCGCTCACGGCGATCGCGCAAATTTCTTCCCCTGATTTCGAGCCTCGCTGCCGCCGCAGGTTCATCTCGAAGCCGATTGTCGCCTCGACGCGCTGGAAGCGATGCGCGAAAAGCTCAATGAGGTCACGCGGGCGGAAAAGACGACGCGGATCTCGCTGGTCGATTGCGCGATCAAGGCTTTTGCGCTGGCTCTCCAGCGTGAGCCGCGCGCCAATGTCGTCCATGCCGGGGAGGGTTACGTTCAGGCTCGGCAGTGCAATGTCGCTCTCGCCCTGACCTTGGACGGCGCCAGTGCGGCGCCGGCGCTGCCGATGGCGGAGACCGGTTCGCTGGCGGAAATTGCAGCGGCGCGCGCGAAATTTCTGGCGCAACGGACGGCGCCGTCCGAAATGTATGCAGGATCGAGTCTGGTCGCCAATTTCGGGCCGCTCGGCGTCAAGCGCGCCCTTCCGGTGCTTGTCGAGCCATGGACCAGCCTGTTGGCGCTGGGGGCGGCGGAAGAGCGCGTGGTGGTCGAAGATGGTGTTCCCGACGTGGCGCTGGTGATGAGCGTCACCCTGACCTTCGACCGGCGCGCCATCGACGAGGTCGCGGGCGCTTCGCTGTTGGCAGCGTTCAAGGCCCTGATTGAAAATCCCTATGGCATGCTGATCTGATTTGCGAGCGAGGCGTGCAAATGGTTATGTCAACGCCACCCCTTTTTGCGCGGAAGCCGACCATGGCCGTGGTGCTCGACACTTTGAACTCCGATCCTCGTAGCGCTCCGAGCGCCGAAAAGCCGCGTCATCCGGAAAAGGCGCATCGGCCCGATCAGCCGCTGGCGCGCAAACCCGACTGGATCCGCGTCAAGGCGCCGGGATCGGCGGGCTGGGCCGAGACCAACGCCATCATCAAGGCCAACAAGCTGGTGACGGTCTGCGAAGAGGCGAACTGTCCCAACATGGGCGAGTGCTGGGACAAAAAGCACGCCACCTTCATGATCATGGGCGACACCTGCACCCGCGCCTGCGCCTTCTGCAACGTCAAGACGGGACTGCCGGGTCCGCTCGACGCCGGGGAACCGGCCCATATCGGCGAGGCGACGGCCAAGCTTGGGCTGACGCACGTGGTCGTCACCTCGGTCGATCGCGACGATCTCGACGATGGCGGCGCCGCCCATTTCGCGGCGGTGATCGCCTCGATCCGCGCCGCCAGCCCGGCCACCACCATTGAAATCCTGACCCCGGATTTTTTGCGCAAACCCGGCGCGCTGGAGGTCGTGGTCGCGGCCCGTCCCGACGTGTTCAACCATAATCTGGAGACGGTGCCGTCAAAATATCTGACGGTGCGGCCCGGGGCCCGCTATTTCCATTCGCTGCGCCTGTTGCAGCGGGTCAAGGAATTGGACGGCGGCATTTTCACCAAGTCGGGCATCATGGTCGGGCTGGGCGAGGAGCGTAACGAAGTGCTGCAACTGATGGACGACCTGCGCTCGGCGGATGTCGATTTCCTCACCATCGGCCAATATCTGCAACCCACCCGCAAGCATCATCCCGTCGTTGCCTTCGTGCCGCCGGATGTGTTCAAGGCCTATGACTCCATCGCCTACGCCAAGGGTTTTTCGCTGGTCGCGGCTTCGCCGTTAACCCGATCGTCACATCACGCAGGCGAGGATTTCGAACGCCTGCGGGCCAAACGCCGTTCTGCGAGGGGTTAAAGGGATGCCGACTTTTCGCACCAGTCATATTGTCAACCACACCCCGCAGCAGATGTTCGATCTGGTGGCGGATATGGAATCCTATCCGCAATTTGTGCCGCTCTGCCAGTCACTGAAAGTCCGCCGCCGTTTCATCACGCCGGGCGGCGCGGAGACCGCGCTGGCCGACATGACGGTTGGCTACAAGTCGATCCGCGAAAAAATGACCACCCGCGTCGTGCTCGACCGCCAGGCCCTGCGCATTACCTCCGAATATGTCGATGGGCCGTTCAGCCATCTCGAAAACATGTGGAGTTTTGCCGACGCCGAAGGACGGCAAGTGCCGGGTCGATTTTTATATCGCCTATGAATTCCGCAGCCGGACATTGGCGACGCTGATGGGCAATATGTTCGACGTCGCCTTCCGCAAATTCGCCTCGGCCTTCGAGGACCGCGCCGATCAGATGTTCAAGACCGCGTGAGTCGTGGGGATTGATCCCACATGCTTCGAGACGCTTCGCTCCTCAGCATGAGGGGATCAATAATGACAGGCTTCTTTTCATCCCACCCCTCATCCTGAGGAGCGAAGCGTCTCGAAGGATGGGCGGCGCAGCCTCAAGCGCTCGCGACGCTCTCCCCAAAAACCTCCCCAAAGGCGCCGCGCAGGGCCACGTCCACGTCGCTCATCGCCACCGGCAGGCCGAGATCGACCAGACTGGTCACGCCGAGGTGGCTCTCTGCGATGCCGCAGGGCACGATGCCGGCGAAATGGCTCAGGTCGGGTTCGACATTGAGCGAAATGCCGTGGAAGGACACCCAGCGCCGCATCCGCACGCCAATCGCCGCGATCTTGTCCTCGGCCATCTCGCCCGCCCGGCCGCCTGGCTTGTCCGGCCGCCGCACCCAGACGCCAACCCGGTCCTCGCGGACTTCCCCCTTGACGTTGAAGCTTTCAAGCGTCGCGACGATCCAGCTTTCCAGCGCGGCGACGAAGGCGCGCACGTCCTTGCGGCGCCGGTTGAGGTCGAGCATCACATAGGCGACCCTTTGGCCGGGGCCGTGATAGGTGAACTGGCCGCCGCGCCCGGCCTCATGCACCGGAAAGCGCGAATCGAGCAGGTCTTGCGGTTTTGCCGAGGTTCCTGCGGTGTAAAGCGGCGGATGCTCGACCAGCCAGACCAGCTCGCTTGCGCGTCCTTCGGCGATGGCCGCGACGCGCGCCTCCATGGCCGCCACCGCGCTGGCATAATCGGTCAAGCCCTCGGCGACGACCCAGTCTACCGGCGGCGAGCCGGGCAGGGGCAGGAGAGAGGCGGAGATTTGCGCGCGTAAGTCGGACATTTGATTCGGCTTTTCGGAAGACGCCTGGTTTCATCGGGCCGTCGGAGCGCCCGTTTCACGTCCCGCGACAGGTGATGCCAGATGAGCGTTTTTCCAGTCATAGCGGCCCGGACGCCCTTTCGCAAAGCCGGACCGCGAAGCGATTTATCAAAAACTCCGCCGAACGGCTTGCCACAGCAAAGGCGATTTGTTAGACGAGCCGCCTACCTGCTGTTCGGCCCCTGCGCCGGACGTAATGTGCGGCCATGGCGGAATTGGTAGACGCGCTAGCTTGAGGTGCTAGTCCTTTAACCGGGGTGGAGGTTCGAGTCCTCTTGGCCGCACCAAGTCATTTCTGAAAATCAGCAAGACGCAGAACGCCCTTCGGGGCGCTCACTGTTTTTCCGCGCGAGTCCCGTAAAGTCCCAGGCCTTTGTTGATCGCCTCGGTTTCGGAGGTCCAACCGGCGGGGGCAGGGCGAGTCGGCGGCGGCGCATCGCCGGAAATCATGTGCACCAGTTGAAAATGTTCCGCCTTGAGCGCGGCGAGCAGGGCCGGCAGCATGTCGGCTGTCTGCTTCTTGATGTCATGCAGCAGGATAATGCCGCGTCCCGCGCGGCGCAGCCGCCGCATCAGCAGCTCCAACTCCGCTTGCGGCGTCATCGGGGTCCAGTCGGAGGCCCAAAGATCGGTTCCGAACACCGGCATATTGTTCTTTTCCACTGCAGCAAGCAGTTCCGGCGAATTGACAAAGCCGGGAAAGCGGAAGAATTTCGCCGACTTGCCGCCGGCCGCCTTGTCCACCGCCGCCGCGCCGCGCTCGATGTCGGCCATCGCGGCTTCGAAGCGCATCTTGCTCATCGCCAGCGGGTGCGAAAAAGAATGGCTGCCGACCGTATGGCCCTCGGCGATTTCGCGGCGGACCAGATCGGGCAGGGCCTCGGCATTGCGGCCGATGACGAAAAACGTCGCCTTGGCGCATTCGGCGGCCAGAGCCGCCAGGATGCGCGGTGTCGGGGCCGAGGGGCCGTCGTCGAAGGTCAGGATCACTTCGTGATCGTGCAGGTCGAGGGTTTGAGGATAGCTCTTGAGGCCAAGGCGCGGGGCGCCGCCAACCGCAATGGTGCGCGAGACCCCCAGCTTTTCCGGACCCGCATGTCTCCGCCGCCTTGGCCCCAACGCATAGCGCCGCCAGCAGCAGGGCCGCCGCTAACGATTTATTTGCCATCATTTACCTACGCTCCCCAACATGCGCATCCCGAATCGATCCGCCGGTCTTTTGAACGGCGCGCTTGTGCATTGCAAGGCCTGAGCACAAAGCCATTTAATATCAATTTGTTATAGGGGGCATGCTGGAGCGGGGCTTGTCACGGGCCTCAAAATGCGGTTCAAATAAGGTCTGGCTTTCGTTCGATGCATGTTAAGGACTCGTTACGTCATCAGGGGTAACTTGAGCGCATGTTTGATTTTCCTTCGAAATCTCTAGCGCCCTTTGGGCTCCCTCTCTTCCTCGCTCTCGCTGCTTGCGGCGGGCCCGGTCCGTCGATCATGCCCGACCGGCCTATGGCCGGGGCGCGTCCGGGCAATTTCAAGGAAACGGAAGCCACCGAACTGGCGCGCAATTTCTCCATCCACGGCGTCGACGTGTCCAAATATCAGGGCAATGTCGATTGGGCGGCGGTGCATGAGGGCGGCGTGCAATTCGCCTATATCAAGGCCACCGAAGGCGGCGACCGCATCGACCCCAAATTTTTCCAGAACTGGGCGGGCGCCAAGGCGGCGGGCCTGCCGCGCGGGGCCTATCATTTCGTCTATTGGTGCCGGGCGTGGCAGGAAGAAATGGCCTGGTTCGAAAAGAACGTGCCGGCCGAGCCCGAAGCGCTGCCGCCGGTGCTCGACGTCGAGGTGACCTCCGATTCCCCGACCTGCCGGCGCCATCTCGAGCGCGAACAGACGCTGCGAGAGATCAAGGGCATGCTGGTCGAGATGGAGCGTTTTTACGGCAAAAAGCCGATCATCTACACGACGGTCGATTTCTACGGGTCGATTATCGATGGCGCCTTGCACGAATATCCGATCTGGATTCGCTCGACCAAGCATCGCCCCTCGGTCAAATACGGCGACCGCGCCTGGCATTTCTGGCAATATCAGTCCGATGGCTGGGTCAAGGGCATCCCGACCCGCGTCGACCGTAACGCTTTTTACGGCGACACCAAGGACTGGCAGACGTGGCTGCAAACCAATAATTTCGCGTCCAGATAATTCGCGGGCGCGTCACGGCGCCGGGAACAGGGTCTTGGTCTTGCCGTCAAGCCGATAGGCGACGAGGCCGACCCATTCACGCAGGGCGATCTCGACATTGCGGATCGCTTGCGATCCGTCGATTGGCGGACGAAGATCCTCGGAATTGCCAAAAGTCCGGTAATCGACGGGATAGGCGGTCGGGTTCATGCCCAGAGCGCGAAAAATCCCCATCGAACGCGGCATGTGGAAGGCCGAAGTAATCAGCAGCCAGTCCTCGTCATTGCGCGGATGGATGCGTTTTTGGGTAAAAACCGCGTTTTCGTATGTGTTGCGCGAAGCATCCTCGAAAATCATCCGGTCTTCCGGCACGCCAAGCTGGCTCCATAATTGATGGGCGATTTCCGCCTCCTTGATCGAATCGTCGATCAGCGAACCCGAACCGCCCGAAAACACCAGCAGGGCGTCGGGATAAAGCCGAGCCAGCGCCGCCGCCTCGGTCAGGCGCTCGGCGGCGTCATCGAGCGCGACCTGGCCACGCGCCCGTGAAATGCGTTCATCGACCGAGCCCCCCAGCACGATGAGCCCCTTGGGCGGCGTCCGGATCTGGCTTTGGCGCGGAAAGCGGTCTTCAAGCGGCCGCAACAGCAAGCTTCCGAGTGGCGAAAACGTCATCAGCGCCAGCAGCGCCGCGCCAAAAATCGCCAGCGGCTTGCCGAAGGACCGGCGCGATGCTGCTAACCCCAGGCCGATGCAGATCAGCGAAAAATGCAGCGGCGAGGCGAGAAACCAGAATATTTTGGAGACGATGAAGAACATTCGGACTCCTCGCGTTCCGCTAGGCGCCCTCATTCCCCGCGCGGCAGGCCGAGGCGATAGACGCCGCGAAAATCGTCGGGATCGACCGGCTTGCCCTTGCGATAAATCACCAGCCGGCCCTGCCGCGCCAGCCCCACGGCGCAGGCGCGCACTTTGGTCAGATGCGAGCGCCAGGCGAGATCGTCTTCCTCGCGTTGGCGCGCGAAAAACTTGGCCGCGTCGGTCGGGCAAATGGACTTGCCGGGGCCAACAGTGGCGCAAACGGCGAGAATCGCCGCGGTGAGGGAATCGATTTGTGGCTCGGGTTCGGTCATCCGGCCTTTTCGGCAATAGACGGGGCCAGGTCAAGCGCGACAGAGTCAAGCGCGACAGAGTCAAGCGCCGGAGCGGCGGGCGAAGATTGACGCCGGGCGGGGCATGCGCTCCAATCGCGCCAAAGGAGGCTCCCATGCCCGCGAAAATCACCTATAGCGTCAAAGACATGCTGGCCGAAGCCAATGCGGAGGTCACGACACTGGGCGTTGCCGAGGCGCAAGACCTGTTGGGGCGCGAGGACGTATTGTTCGTCGATCTGCGCGATCCGCGCGAACTTGAGCGCGACGGGCGCATTCCCGGCGCTTTCCATTGTCCGCGCGGCATGCTCGAATTCTGGATCGACCCGGCCAGTCCCTACGCCAAGCCGCAATTTCAGCAGGACAAGCGTTTTGTCTTCTTCTGCGCCGGTGGCCTGCGCTCGGCCTTGTCCGCCCACACCGCGCAGAAAATGGGCCTCACGCCGGTCGCGCATGTCGAGGGCGGGTTTTCCGCCTGGAAAAAGGCAGGCGCCCCGGTCGAGGCTCCGGCCGAGGCCAAGCGAAAAGGCCAAGTGAATGTCCCTGACCCTGTTCATCGGCAACAAGGCCTATTCATCCTGGTCGCTGCGGCCCTGGCTGCTGATGCGGGCGCTGGACATTCCCTTCGAGGAGCGAATCGTCCCGCTCTATGTGGAAGGCTCGCGCGAAAAAATGCTGGGCGAGGCGCCGACCGGAAAAGTGCCGGTGCTGCGCGATGGCGATCTGGCGGTGTGGGATTCGCTCGCCATCGTCGAATATCTGGCGGAAAAATTTCCGGAGAAAAACATCTGGCCCACAGCGGCGGCGGAGCGCGCCCGGGCGCGGTCGCTCTGCGCTGAAATGCATTCGGGGTTTCAGGCCCTGCGAAAGAATTGCCCGACCAATTTCCGCCGCGACCGCCGCGCCGCGCCGCTGGACATCGACGAAGAGGCGCGCGCCGATCTGGCGCGATTCGAAAAAATATTCAGCGAGAAGCAAGGTCCGTTTCTTTTTGGCGCGTTTTGCGCCGCCGACGCTTTTTTCGCCCCGGTGGTGAGCCGTCTCGACGTCTATCGCCTGCCGCTGGCGGCGCCGGCGCGCGCCTATTGCGACGCAATCCTGGCGCTGCCGGCTTTCCGCGCATGGCGCGAAGGCGCGCAGGCGGAGGCGTGGATCATTGAGAGGTGGGAAGGCGTTTAGGTCCGGGGAAAACCCTGATGTTGGAGCCGTCCGATGCCCGCAACAACTTTGGCCGCCTTTCTGCCGCCCGATGACATGAGCCGCGACCTCAGCGTCGCCAATGCCGACGCGCCCGGGATGCGCCACGTGTCGGTGGCGGGCGACACTTACACGATCCTGTTGACCGGGGCGGACACGGGCGGGCGCTATTGCCTTATCGACATGCACGTGCCGCCCGGCGGCGGCCCGCCGCCCCACCGCCATGATTTCGAGGAAATGTTCACCGTCCTCGACGGCGAAATCGAAGTGATGTTCCGGGGCCAGACAGAAATGGCCAGCGCCGGCGCCACGGTCAATATTCCGGCCAATGCGGCGCATGCGTTCAGGAATGTTTCCGAACGACCGGCGCGGCTGCTGTGCATGTGCACGCCGCCGGGGCTGGACCAGTTTTTTCTGGAAATCGGCGATCGGGTCGCCACCCGCACCGCCCCGCCGCCGGCAGATGAGCGACGAGGAGAGAGAGCAGCGCAATGCCAAGGCCATGGCTTTGGCGGCCAAATACCGGACGGAATTGCTCGTCCCGTGAACGGGAGCGCCAAGGCGGCCCGATCTCGATCAGCACACGGTCTTGCCGCACTTGCCGGTAGCGTCGACCTTTTTCTTCAATTCCGCCAGGCCGACCGCGCCGACCACCGCCTCATCGCCGACCACATAAGAGGGCGTGCCGGTCAGGTTCAGCGAGTCGGCGACCTTCATCACGTCTTCGAGGCTGGCGCGAATGGCAGGATCCTTGGCGTCCTTCTGCAGCTTGTCCATGTCGAGGCCCATGTCCTTGGCGACGGCCAGCGCCTGGTCGCGCCCGATCGGACCATGGCTCAGCAGCAGCTTCTGGTGGAAATCGAAGAATTTATCGCCGGAAATCTGCTTGCGCGCGGCCGAGGCGATCAGCGCGGCGTCGACCGAATTGGCGCCGAGGACCGGGAAATCCTTCAGCACGACGCGCAATTCGGGCTCCGATTTCATCAGGGTGACGAGATCGCCGAGCGCGCGTTTGCAATAGCCGCAATTATAATCGAAGAACTCGACCAGCGTGATCTTGCCCTTGGGATTGCCGATCACCGCCTGAAAGGGCGAGTTGAACAGGTCTCTGCTTGTTGTCGGCGATGGCGCGGCTGCGCAGATCGGCCTCTTCGACCTTCTGGCGCTTTTCGAGTTCGATCGAGACTTCGCGCAAGACTTCGGGATGTTCGACCAGATAGGAATGAATGGTGGCCTCGATCTCGGCCTTTTGCGCCGGGTTGAACTCGGCCGCGCGGGCGGGAAGGCCAAAGGCGATCAGGCCAAAGGCGTTCAAGCTCATGGCGGTGGCGAATATCACCTTGCGGCGCAGGACGTGCATGGACAACTCCCAGGGAAAAATCTAACGCTTGTTATGCACTAAAGCGCGGTTTGGGTCGAATTGCGGCGTAAACGGCAACCTTAAGAAAATGTCATGCCTGAACTTGTCGAGAAAATTCTCAATCCTGCGCGGCGCGCGGACATAGCGCCTTTCATCGCCATGGACGTCAAACGCAAGTCGACGCTGCTGGAGCAGGCGGGTCGCAACATCATCCATATGGAGGTGGGCGAACCGAGCGCGCCGCCGCCGCGACCGGTGCGCGAGGCCGCCATCGCCGCGCTCGGCGGCCAGAAGGTCGGCTATACCGATGCGCTCGGGCTTTTTTCGCTGCGCCAGCGCATCGCCCGCCATTACGCCGAAACCTATGCGGTGAACGTCGATCCGCAGCGCGTGGCGATCACCACTGGCTCCTCCGGTGGCTTCGTCATGGCCTTTCTGGCCCTGTTCGACGCCGGTGCGCGCGTTGCCGTCTCGGCGCCGGGCTATCCGGCCTATCGCAATATTTTCAAGGCGCTGGGCGTCGAGACCGTCGAGGTGAGGGTTGTGCGCAGCAACCGTTTCGCGATGACGGTTGCCGAGTTGGAAAAGCTCCATGCGGCGCAAAAACTCGACGGCGTGCTGGTCATGAGTCCGGCCAACCCGACCGGCGCGATGCAGGACGAAAACTCCCTGCGCGACATCGCCCATTTCTGCGCGGCGCGGGGCGTCAAATTCATCTCGGACGAAATCTATCACGGCCTGACCTATGAGCGCCCGGCGCAGACCGCGCTGGCTTTTTCCGACCGGGCCATCGTGGTCAATTCCTTCTCCAAATATTATTGCATGACCGGTTGGCGCGTCGGCTGGCTGGTGCTGCCGCCTGAACTGGTGCGCCCCGTCGAGCGCCTCCAGCAGTCGCTCGCCATTTCAGCCGCCCACCCTGTCGCAGGTCGCCGCCGAAGCGGCTTTCGATTCGCGGGAAGAGCTTGAGGCGGTCAAGGCGGGCTATCGGCGCAATCGCGACATTTTGCTCAACGGCCTGCCGGAGCTTGGGCTAAGCGATCTCGCGCCGGCCGACGGCGCTTTTTATGTCTATGCCGACATCAGCCGCTTTTCGAGCGATTCGACGGTCTTTTGCCATGACCTGCTGCATCGCGCCGGGCTGGCCGCCACGCCGGGCGTCGATTTCGATCCGGCGCAGGGGCATTTGTCGTTGCGCCTGTCCTATGCCGGCGCCGAGGCCGACATGATCGAAGCCCTGGCCCGGCTGAAAGCTTTTCTCGCCGGAAAATAGAATAAAAAATGCCCGGTCTCCCGGGGGTCAGGTTGATGACAAAGTCCCGTTTTTGCTGCCCATGGTTCGTGACGGCTCCTTCGGAGCCTCCTCACCATGAGGTCGTTATTTTTGTAAAACAACGAAGTAGCCCTCGTCCTGAGGAGCGCCTGAAAGGCGCGTCTCGAAGGACGAGGGCGGTCTACGGGTTTGTTATCCCAGGCGGCCCGCCGCATGCGCCAGCAAGGTATAGACCTTGCCGCTGTCGGAGGTGAGGTAGGAGCGGGTCATCGATCCGTCGCGGTCGTCGCGATCGATCTCGGCCAGCAGCCGTTCGAACTCCTGCAGATAGCGATCGACCGTGCCACGGAAATCGCTTTCCGCTTGATAGCGGCGGCGCACTTCATCGAAAGTTTTCCCGCCCTGCGGCGAATAGAGGCGGCGGCCGAAGGCGGAGGTGTCGCCGTCGGCGTTCCGGTAGCGGTCCCACGCAGCCATCAGCGCGGTTTCGTCAACCACCCGGGCGATTTCGGCCGAGAGGTTTTCGAGCGGGTCGGCGGAGCGGCGCACCGGTTGCTCATCCTGCGAGGCGCGAGCGAGAAGATCGCTCATCCAGCCGCCGCTGCGCTCGGTCTTTTCCGGGGCAGGCGGCGCCAGAATCTGCGCTGGCGCGCGGACCGGCAGGGTGGGACGCAGATCGAGGCGCTGAGGCTCGGCCCGCTGTTCGGTTCTCGCCGCCGGCGCACGCAGCGTCGAGGCGGGCGCCTTCCAGGCCTGGCGCGCCGGGGCGGGCGGCGTCTCGATGCGCGTCAACTCCTGACGGACAGGCTCGATACGCGTGTTGGCGGCGGGTTCCGAAATGTCCAGGCTGCGGCCCGAACGGGTGACGATATCGGTCAACTCGTTGAGGGCCTTGATCTGATCGGAGACGACCCGGCGCATGGCGGCGGTCTGCTCGGCGGTTTCGCGCGGCAGTTCGAGCGCCCCGCGCTGCAATTCCTTGCGCGTGGCTTCGAGTTCGCGCTGGATCTCGCCGGTCATGTTGCGCAATTCCTGCGAGACTTCCTTGTAGCGTTCGGTCGCCTTCTCGAACATCTGGTTCATTTCGCCGAGATTCTGCTCATAGGCGGCGGTCAGGTCGGCGCCGGTCGTCTCCCGCTCGCGCGCGGCCTCGCGTCGCAGGTTTTCGTATTGGCCGGTGAGCGTGTCCGCTGTGGCGGAAGCGGATTCGGTCAGGAAGGTCCCGACATCGCGGGCCTTGGCTTCGGCCTGCGCCAAAGCGCGGCCGATGGCGCTGCTGAAGCCGTCGAGGCGCGATTCGAATTCGGCCTGACGCTTCTTGGCCTCCTCGTAGAATTGCTCCATCCCCTGCAGGCGCTGTGCGAGCGACTTGTCGAGCGAGGCTTGGCGTCTCCTCCATGTCGCGCAGCCCGGCGGCGAGGACCTGATTATGGCCGCCGATCGAGCGCGCCGTGATCTCGGCGTGGCGCACGCTGTCCTGGGTGCTGGCGTCGAGGCGGCTCAGTTCGACATGCAGGGCCTCGATCGCGCTGGCGAAGGCGCCGATCTGCGGGCCGAGGCTGGCGTCGAGACGGCCGAGCCCGGATTCGGTGCGCTCGAACAAGTCGTGCAGCGAAGTCTGGGTCTGGCTCATGCCGTCGAGCAGCCCGCCGATTTCCTGCTTGAGCTGCTGATGGATATCGCTCAGCGCCGCGACCGAATGACTGGTCTTGTCGTCGAACGTCTGGCTCATCGCGGCGGTCGACTTGGCGACCTCCGTATCCAGCGTCCTGGCAACACGCTCCAGCGAATGGCGCATGTCGCGGCTGGTCCGATCGAGCACGGTGGTGATCTCGGCCTGACGCTGCCCCAGTTGCTCGATGATGTCGGTCGAGCGGCTCGACAGCGCGCCGACGGTGCTCTCCGCATAGGCGACGATCTGCGACACCACTTCGCCGCCGCGCGACGACAAGAGATCGACCAGCTTCATGCCATTGGAGTCATACCAGTCGTGCAGTTCGGCGGCGCGGGCGCGCAATTCCTCGGTGAGGGCGCGGCCGCGGCCGTCGACCGTCTGCTCGATCTGGCCGATGCGGCGGTCCATTTCCTCGCCGACCTGGCCAAGGCGGCCGACCACATTGCGCTCGAACAGGTCGATATGGCCGCCGAGCGTGCTGGCGATTTCATTGGCGCGACCGCCCAGCGTGGAATTGATCTCTTCCGCCTTGGCCGACAATTGCTCGGTGAGCGCAGTCGAGCGGCTGAGAATGATCTGGTCGAGCTCGCGCGCCTTGGCGTCGAGCGCCCGGCCGACTTCGCGGCCGCCTTCGCCCAGCACCTTGGCGATGTCGATGGCGCGACCGGCCAGAGCATCGTTGAGGTGACGCGAGCGGGCGGCCAGCCCGTCCTCGGCCTTGACGATCAGGGAGTCGATGACGCCGACGATTTCATCGGTCTTGTCGGTGGCGCGGGTTTCGAAGCGGTCGATCTGCCGGGCGAGCAGATCGGCGGTCGCATCGGCGCGCTTGCCGAGACGGGACGTCGAGATCCGCGCCATGCGTGTCGATGGTCGAACTCGATCGCCGAGAGGCGATCCGAGATGGTGGCGACGAATTTTGCCGCCTGGGCGCCGATCCGCGCCGTGGCGCCGCCGCCGACTTCGGCGACGTTTTTCTCGAATTCACGCAGATTATCCGCCAGCGAGGCGCGCAGGAATTCGGCCTGGGCCTTGATCCGGTCGGCGGAAGTCTCGCCGCCGTCGCGCACCACGTTTTCAAGCGAGGCGATCTGCGCATTGATGCGGTCGGTTGCGCCGCCGCCGAGTTCGGCGACGATCTTCTCGAAGTCGCGCAGGTTTTCGGCCAGGGCGTCGCGCAGATAGTCGGTATGCGCCCGGATATGAGCGATGGAGTTTTCGCCACCGTCGCGCATGAGATTTTCGAGCGAGGCGATCTGGGCGGAAATCCGCTCGGAGGCGCCGCCGCCAAGTTCGGCAACGGAGTTTTCGAATTCGCGCAAAGTCCCGGCCAGCGTTTCGCGCAAATAGTCGGTCTGGCTGCGAATCTGGTCGGCGGAGTTTTGGCCGCCGTCGCGCAGCAGCGATTCGAGCGAGGCGATCTGGGCGCCGATCCGGTCGGCGGCGCCGCCGCCAAGGTCGGAAGCGGTCTTTTCGAATTCGCGCAAAGTTCCGGCCAGCGTCACGCGCAGATAGTCGGCCTGGGTGCGGATCTGGGCGGCGGAGTTTTGGCCGCCGTCGCGCAGCAGGTTTTCAAGCGAGGCGATTTGCGCGGAAATCCGTTCGGAAGCGCCGCCGCCGAGATCGGTGATGGTCTTTTCGAATTCGCGCAGATTTTCGGCCAGAGTTTCACGCAGATAGTTGGTCTGGAAGGCGATCTGTTCGGCGGAGTGCCGTCCGCCGTCGCGCAGGAGCGTTTCGAGCGAAGCGATCTGGCCGCCGATCCGCGCTGCGGCGCCGCCGCCGATTTCGGACGTGGCTTTTTCGAATTCCCGGAGGTTGCCGGCCAGTGTTTCGCGCAGGTGTTCGGTCTCCGCGCGGAGATGTTCGGCGGAGCTTTGGCCGCCGTCGCGCATGAGATTTTCGAGCGCGGCGATCTGGGCGGAAATCCGCTCGTGGGCGCCGCCGCCGATTTCGGACGCGCGCTGTTCGAATTCGCGAAGGTTGTCGGCCAGAGTATCGCGCAGATAGTCGGTCTGCGTGCGGATGTGGTCGGCGGAGCTTTGGCCGCCGTCGCGCATGAGATTTTCGAGCGAGGCGATCTGGGCGGAAATCCGCTCGTGGGCGCCGCCGCCGATTTCGGACGCGCGCTGTTCGAATTCGCGAAGGTTGTCGGCCAGAGTTTCGCGCAGATATTCGGTCTGCGTGCGGATATGGTCGGCGGAGCTTTGGCCGCCGTCGCGCAGGAGATTTTCGAGCGAAGCGATCTGGGCGGAAATCCGCTCGGAGGCGCCGCCGCCGATTTCGGACGCGCGCTGTTCGAATTCGCGAAGGTTATCGGCCAGGGTATCGCGTAAAAATTCGGTCTGGGTGCGGATATGGTCGGCGGAGCTCTGGCCGCCGTCGCGCATAAGATTTTCGAGCGCGGCGATTTGGGCGGAAATCCGCTCGGCGGCGCCGCCGCCGATTTCGGATGCGACCCGTTCGAAGCCGAGAAGGTTGTCGGCCAGGGTATCGCGCAGGATTTCGGTCTGCGCGCGGATATGGTCGGCAGAGCTCTGACCGCCGTCGCGCATGAGGGCTTCGAGCGCCGCAACCTGGGCGTCGATCCGCTCGGCGGCGCCGCCGCCGAGTTCGGACACAATCCGTTCAAAGCCACGCAGATTATCGGCCAGCACGTCGCGCAGGACTTCGGTCTGCGCCTGGATATGATCGGCGGAGCTTTCGCCGCCGCCGCGCATGAGCGCTTCGAGCGAGGCGAGCTGGCCGATGAAATCGGCGTTGAAGCGCTCGGTATGCTGGGCCAGACGGTCACGCGTGCGGGCGACGCTGTCGTCCAGATGCGTCTCGAAGGATTTGAGGCTGGCGCCGATCTGTTGCGCCAGCCTTTCACCATGGAAGCCGATGCTGTTGGAGGCTTCGTCGCCGCCGCGCAGCATGGTCGCCTCGAAAGCGTCGAGGCGTTCGGCAAGCGTCTCGTTGACGCGGTCGCCATGCACGCCAATGGCGGCGATGGCCTCCGACGCGACCTGGGCGAAGCGCTTGTGGGCGTCGGTGACGCGCTGGGAAATGTTGTCGGCGGCGTGAGCGGTGGTGGCGACAAAATTGTGGTCGATGGTCGCGGTCTGCGCCAGCAGGCCGTTGATCGCCGCTTCGGTCGCCGCCTCGAATCGCGCCTGGGTCTCGGCGATATTGCTGCTCAGGGTGTCGTCGACCGCCACGCGGATCGCTTCGAGTGAGCCGCGCAGGGCCTCGGTCCGCGATTCCGCATGATCGATGGCTCCTTCCGTGGTGCGGGAGAAATTCTGCTGGAAGGCGTCGGCGTGTTGCAACAACGCATCAATCTGCTGCTGCGCTTTCGTCTCGAAAGCGCCGATGGCCGAGGCCGTCGCCGCTTCGAATTGCTCGCGCGTCGCCGCGACATTGCGGTTCAGCGTGGAGTCAACGGCGAGGCGGATGGCGTCGAGCGAGGCGCCCAGCGTCCTTGCCCGCGTCTCGGCCAGTTCGACCGAGCCGGCGGTGGCGGAGACAAAATTTTCCTGGAAGGCGTCGGCGTGCTGCGACAGCGCGTCGATCTGCTGTTGCGCCTTGGTCTGGAAGACTTCGATGGCGGCGGCGGTGGCGGCCTCGAACTGCGCCTGGGTGACGGCGACATTTTGGCCGAGCGCCTCGTCGATGGCGGCGCGGGTCTCGTCGAGCGAGGCGCGCAACGCCGTGGCCTGTGCCTCGACCTGCGAGACGGAGCCGCCGGAGGTGAGAGCGAAATGCTGCTGGAAAGCGTCGGCATGCTGCGCCAGCGCGTCCATCTGCTGCTGCGCTTTGGCATGGAAGGTTTCGATGGCGGCGAGGGTGGCGGCCTCGAACTGCGCCTGGGTGGCGGCGACATTCTGGCCGAGCGCCTCGTCAATGGCGGCGCGGGTCTCGTCGAGCGAGGCGCGCAACGCCCTCGTCTGCGCCTCGGCTTGCAGGATGGAATCGCCGGAGGTGGTCGCGAAATGCTGCTGGAAGGCGTCGGCATGCTGCGACAGCGCGTCGATCTGCTCCTGGGCTTTCGAATGGAAGGCTTCGATAGCCGCGGCGCTGGCCGTCTCGAAGGTTGCGGAGATATTCTGGCCAAGCGCCTCGTCAACGGCGGTGCGGATCTCGTCGAGCGAGGCGCGCAAAGCCGTCGTCTGCGTCTCGGCTTGCAGGATGGATTCGCCGGAGGTGGTGGCGAAATGCTGCTGGAAGGCGTCGGCATGCTGCGACAGCGCGTCGATCTGCTCCTGGGCTTTCGAATGGAAGGCTTCGATAGCGGCGGCGGTGGCCGTCTCGAATCGCGTTTCGGTTGCGGTAATATTCTGGCCAAGCGCCTCGTCGACCGCGTTGCGGATCTCGTCGAGCGAGACGCGCAAGGCCGTCGTCTGCGTCTCGGCTTGCAAGATGGAATCGCCGGAGGTGGTGGCGAAATGCTGCTGGAAGGCGTCGGCATGCTGCGACAGCGCGTCGATCTGCTCCTGGGCTTTCGCATGGAAGGCTTCGATCGCCGCAGCGGTGGCCGCCTCGAATTGCGCCTGGGTTGCGGTGACATTCTGGCCGAGCGCCTCGTCAACGGCGGCGCGGACCTCGTCGAGCGAGGCGCGCAAGGCTCTCGTCTGCGTTTCGGCCTGCACGACCGAAGCGCCGGAGGTCAGCGCGAAATGCTGCTGGAAGGCTTCGGCATGCTGCGACAGCGCGTCGATCTGCTCCTGCGCTTTGGCATGGAAGGCTTCAAGAGCCGCAGCGGTGGCGGTCTCGAACCGAGACTGGGTTTCGGTGATATTCTGGCCGAGCGTTTCGTCAACGGCGGTGCGAATCTCGTCGAGCGAGGCGCGCAAGGCCCTCGTCTGCGTCTCGACCTGCACGACCGAGGCGCCGGAGGTGAGCGCGAAATGCTGCTGGAAGGCGCCAGCATGCTGCGACAGCGCGTCGATCTGCTCCTGCGATTTGCTCTGGAAGGCAGTGATGGCCGCTGCGGTGGCAGTTTCGAATTGCAACTCCGTCGCCGCGATATTGCGGCTCAATGCGCCGTCGACGGCGCCGCGAATGGCGTCGAGCGAGGAGCGCAAGCTCGCGGTCCGCGCTTCGGCCTTTTCGAGCGTATCGGCGGTCGTCTGCGCAAAATGCTCCTCGAAGAATTCGGCATGTTCCGACAAGGCGGTGATCTGGTCGTGCGATTTTTCCTGGAAAGCGCCCAAAGTCGCTCGGACGGCGGTCTCGAAGTGGGTCTGCATGACGGCGACGTTCTGGCCCAGAGCCTCGCCGACGAAAAGGCTGGTCTGTTCGAGATCTTCGCGCATTTTCCCGGCGCGGGCTTCGGCGAGCTTTGTCGTCTCGTCGGCGACGCGCGAAAAGTTCTGCTGGAAGGACTCGGTATGGCCGGTCATCGCGGCCAGCTGTTCCTGGGTGGCGGCGGCGACCATGTGTTCGAGCCGCTCGCCCTGCAGGGACACCGCATCGATGGTCTGCTGGGCGGTCTGGGTGAACTGTTCCTGGAAGGCGTGGGCATGGCCGACGAGGGCGGCGAGGGTCTCTTGCGTGGTCGAGCCGACCGTGGTTTCGAGGTGATCGACATTCTGGCGGAAGGCCTGCTCGATGCGGCCGCTCTGCTGTTCCAGCGCCACAACCGTGGCCCCGGTGACAACTTCCAGGCGCCGATACATCGCATCGGTCTTTTCGTCGATGGCCGCCAGCGTGGTCCGGGTCGTCTGATCGACGGTCTCGCGCAGGGTCTCGGTATGGCCGGAGATGCCCTCCATGGTCTGGGTGGCGACGCGCGTGAATTGCTCGTTGAAGGCCTGGGTGTGGCCGGCGAAGGCGACGAGGGTTTCTCCGGCGGCGGCGGCTGAAGCTTTCGCGCAGCGATTCGGCGTGGCCGGCGACGCTTTCCACGGTCTGCAGCGAGACGTTGGCGTAGGTCCGGCCGATGGCCTCGACGTTCTGGCTGAAATCCTCGACGACGCGATGGGTCGTCTCGCCGACATGGGCGCGCAGGGCGTCGGCGCGCTCGGTCATCTGCTCCATGGCGGCGCCGGCGGCGGCTGCGAATTCGTCAGCAACGCGGGCGCGATGCGCGTTCAGGGTTTGCGCGAAAGCGTCGCCCGAGGCGCTGAACAGGTTTTGCGTATGAGTCGATTCGTCGCGCAGGCGCTGGCTGAGGCCGTTGCCGAGCGCGGCGAGCGAATCTTGCAGGGCCGGACCCTGAACCGCGACGATCTCATGCAGGCGGTCGGCCTGGTCTTCGAGCCGTCCGGACAAGTCGTCGGCGCGGCGGCCGATGGTGTCGCCGAGGCGGGCGCCGACATCTTCCAGGGTTTGCGACAGGGAGTCCGAGCGGGCGTTGACCTTTTCGAGGAAGGCGTTGGCGAAGGCCTGCAGATCGCCATCGATCTTGACGCTGCGCGACTGGATGGCGTCGGACGCTTCCTCGCCAGAGCGCTCGAAGCGTTCGAGCAGGGTTGCGGCGCGCGTTTCAAGCTGCAGCATCATGGCGTCGCCGGACCTGGCGAAGGTCGATTCGAGGTCGCCGCCCTTGTCTTCGAGAGCGCGGACGATGCGTCCGCCGGTCTGGTCGAGCAGGCCGGTCAATTTCTCGGTTGCCGCCTCGAGTTCGCTGGCGACGCTGTTCTGGGCATGGGACAGGGCGGTGGTGACGCGGTCGGCGTTGACGATGATGGCTTCACGCTCGCTGGCCAGTTCATTGAGCAGCAGGCGGATGCGGCGCTCGTTCTCGCCATAGGTGCGCTCGAGCGAGGAAACCTCGGCCCGGACCATGGTTTCCATTTCGCTGGCGCGGGCCAGCGCGCGTTCGATGCCGTCGCCCATCGAGGAGACCTCGCGGCGAATGGCCTGGCTCAGACTCACCACCTGTTCGGTGGCGATGGTTTCCGGCTCCGCCAGCCTGATCGCCACTTCCGCCATCGAGCGGGCGGTATGGCGCATTTCCTGCGAGCGTCGCAAAACCGCGCCCATGGACAAGAAGAAGATGACCGGACCGATCAGCGCGAAGGCGGAAATGGCGGCGGCGGGACTGAACAGCGAACCGGTGAAGGCGGCCGCATGGGTGAACATGACATAGCCGATCCACAGGCCGGTCCAGGCGGCGGATCCAATGATCGCCACGGTCATGCCGGTGGAGTCGGGTCGGGTCTGGAGGCTTTGCAGAATTTGGCCAACCGACGGGCGATCATCGTTGGCGGGCAGGGCGCCGGGCGCCACAACCGGGCGCGGCGCGTCGGTTTCACGCGGACGCTTGCCAAATTCATCGACGGCGGTGTCGGGCAGGCGAGGCGCCGGCGCGATTGACTCCTGAGCCTCGGCTTCTGGGCCTCGGGCTTCGACGTCGGCAGATGGAACTCCAGCTTGGGGCTTGCTTCCGTCCCTTCACCCTCGGCGGCGTCCGCTTCGGGCTCGACATGCAGTCTGAGGGCGTCCTCGATCGCCGATAATGCGGCGGCCGCGGGATCCTGAGCCTTGCTCGGTGTGGACATGAGAATCGCCTCTTTACTGAACCAACTGCCCGGGCGGACCGACTTCATATCGACTACCGCCGCTTTGCCGCCGCTCGCAGGGAGCGCCAGTTAACCAAATGTTAGTCTAACCTCGCCACGCCGCGATGAAAACATCAGCGGCGACAGCTTTTGCGAACGTCGTTAACGGACTTTTAGGCATATTTATGAAATTTTACCGAAAGGCCTGCAAAACAAGGCTTTTAGCAAGCTTTGCCCAGTAAATTTCCTGGCTCCATAAAGTTGCATTTGCGCGCTCGAGTCAACCTTTGCGGGTAGTTGCAAGCGGAGGGGCGGCCTGAACAGGAGATGATGATGACCGCGGCTTTGCATCTGGACCGTTTTGAAACCCCCCGCCGTCGCGTGGCTTTGCGGAGCCCGAGCGTCCCCTCGACCTGGTTTATCTGGCCCGGCAGACCGCAGGCGACAGGGCGCTCGAAGTCGAGCTTTTGGGACTTTTCGATCGTCAGGCCGCGGCGATCGCTGAAAGACTGGCAGCGCCAGACGATGAAAATGGGTGCGCTGATCTGGCGCATAAGCTCAAAGGCTCGGCCCGCGCCGTCGGCGCCAATGGGGTCGCCGGGCGGCGGAACATTACGAATATTGCGCCCGCGCCGGCATGCTGCGCCCGACCGACGTCAAGGCGCTCACGAAGCGGTGGCGCAGGTCCGCGCGGCTTTGCGCGAGTTGGCGAGCTAACCCAGAAACGCCATACCGCCGACAAAAACGCCGTCTGCGCCTCGACGCAGGACAAATGCGCCGCTTTGAGCGTGACCAGACGCGCGTCGGGCAGGGACGCGGCCAGCGCCGCGCCGCGCGCCGGCGGGGCCGAGGCGTCTTCGGTTCCGACAATCACCAGCGCCGGCAGGGGCGGCGCGCTGCGGATCGCCACGCGCAAGTCGGCGTCGCGCAAGGCGGCGCAGCAAGCGGCATAGCCTTGCGGATTGCTGGCGAGCAGCATGTCTTCGATCGCCATGGCGGTTTCCGGCCGCGCGACGCGAAAATCCGCGCTCAGCCAGCGCTCCATGATCGCCGGCGCCAGCGCCGCCATGCCGGGACCGCGCGCCGCGCGGATGCGGGCGTTCCAGCCGGCGGGATCGGGGAAATGCGAGGCGGTATTGGCCAGCACGATTTTTGTTCAGCCTGTCCGGCGCGAAAATCATCAGCCATTGGCCGATCACGCCGCCCATCGACAGGCCGAGGAAATGCGCCTGCGCCACGTCGAGGTCATCCATCAGCGCGAGCACGTCGCCGCCGAGATCGGCCAGCGTATAAGGGACCGGCGGGAACGCTTGAACGGCCATGTCCTCGTGCGTCAAATCGGATGAGGCGGAAGTTTTTCGCCAGCGCCGGAGCGAGCGCGTCCCAGACTTCCAGCCTGGCGCCAAGCGGATGGGCGAGAATCAGGGGCGGCGCTTCGGCATCGCCCTGCACCGAAACATTGAGAGAGGCAGGCCCGATCTTGATGCTCGCCATGGGAAAACTCAGATCAGCTTGAGCGCGCGCAGACTGGCATGGCCGTTGCGCCCGATGATGAGATGGTCGTGCACGGTGACGCCGAGCGGTTTTGCCAACGAGGCGATATTCTGGGTCATCACGATGTCGGCGGAGGAGGGGGTCGGATCGCCCGAGGGGTGATTATGCACCAGAATCAGGGCGCTGGCGTTCAATTCCAGGGCGCGGCGGATGATTTCGCGCGGATAGACCGGCGTGTGGTCCACCGTGCCGCGTCCCTGCACCTCGTCGGCCAGCAGGCCGTTCTTCTTGTCCAGGAAAATCACCCGGAATTCTTCCGTCTCGCGGAAGGCCATGGCGCTGCGGCAATAATCGAGCACTTGCGCGAATGTGCCGAGCGCCAGCTTTTTGCGCATGGTCTCCCTGGACAAAGCCAGAGCGGCGGCTTGCACGATCTTGAACTCGGTCACGGCGGCGTCGCCGATATAATCGACTTCCTTGAGTCGCGCGGGCGGCGCGGCGATCACTTCCGCGAAGGAGCCGAATTTCTGCAACAGGATCTTGGCCAGAGGCTTGACGTCGCGGCGGGGAATGGCGCGAAACAGCAGCAATTCGAGCAGTTCATAATCGGCAACAGCCTCGGGGCCGCCTTGCAGGAATCGCTCGCGCAGCCTTTCCGATGGCCGGCGTTGAGCGATTCAGTAAGGCGCCGCCTCGCTCATCCGGCGTCGCCGGGGAGATAGGGCGGGCAATGGAGGCCGCGCGGCGACAGGGTGAAAATTTCCACGCCATCGGCGGTGACGCCCAGCGCATGCTCGAATTGCGCCGAAAGCGAACGGTCTCGCGTCACGGCGGTCCAGCCATCGCTGAGGATCTTGACCTGCGGCTTGCCGATATTGATCATCGGCTCGATGGTGAAGAACATGCCTTCCTTGAGCGTCACGCCCTGGCCCCTGCTGCCGTAATGCAGGATGTTGGGCTCGTCGTGGAACAGGCGTCCGAGACCGTGGCCGCAGAATTCCCGCACCACCGAACAGCGTTCCCCTTCGGCGAAGCTCTGGATGGCGTGGCCGATGTCGCCGGTGGTCGCGCCGGGTTTCACCACCGCAATGCCGCGCATAAGCGCTTCATAGGTGACTTCGCAAAGCCGCTGCGCCTTTCGCGGGACTTCGCCGATCGGATACATGCGGCTGGAATCGCCATGCCAGCCATCGAGGATATAGGTCACGTCGATGTTGACGATGTCACCTTCGCGCAACGGTTTCGCATCGGGAATGCCATGGCAGACGACATGGTTGATCGAGGTGCAGATCGACTTGCGATAGCCGCGATAGTCGAGCGGCGCCGCGAAGGCGCCGTTATCCATGCCGAATTCAAACGCCAGCTTGTCGAGTGCGTCGGTGGTGACGCCGGGTTTTGCAGCATCGGCCATCAGATCGAGCGCCTCCGCCGTCAGCCGTCCGGCCTTGCGCATGCCGGCGAAAGCCTCCGGCCCATGGATGCGGATATGACCGGTCTTGCGGATTGGCTTGGTTTCGGCGGCGGCTTCGGTGAAGGTCATATTTTCCAGCGTGGTGGAGCGGCGGCGCCGCAGGAAGACTCGGCGCGGCCGGAACACGCCGGCAAAGCCATGAGTCTTCAGATTTAGCCCAAACCCGCCGACACGCAAGACCCGGCGGCGCGAAATCGAATACTTGGCCGGCCCGGCGGGGGCTGATAGAAACGGCGTCATGCGCGCGCCCCCCGCCAATGATCACTCTCCCTTCGGCGAATATCGGCCGCATGGCGCCTTGCGGCGTCTGATCCAGTTCACCCAGAACGCCGGCCTGCATTGGCTGGGCCAGCGCGCGGCCCTGATGGCGCGCGGCATCGGCCTGCGCCGCCTGCGCGCCCGCCCGGTGGACGTGACGGTCGATACGCTGCCCGCCCGCATGCGGCTTTATCCCTTCAACAACGCCTGCGAAAAACGCCTGCTGTTCACGCCGCAACTTTCCGACCGCGAGGAGCGGCGCTTTCTGGCGGCGCGGATCACGCCCGAAATGAGTTTTCTCGACATTGGCGCGGGTGTTGGCGCGACCAGCCTGTTCGTCGCTTTGCGCGCCGGCCCGCGCGCCCGCGTGCTGGCGGTCGAGCCGCAGCCTGTGCTGTTCGAGCGCCTGCTTTATAATTTGCGCCAAAATCCCGCCGCGACGGTCAAGGCGCTCGGCTGCGCCGTCGCCGATGTCGAAGGTCAGGTGACTTTGTTTTCCAATCCTTTCGACCTTGGCGAAACCTCGATGCGCATCGTCAATGTCGAGGGCGGCGGCGCTTCGGCGCGAGCCTCGGCAAAATCGCTGGCGACACTCGCGCATGAGGAGGGCTTTGAACGCATCGACGCGATGAAGCTCGATGTCGAAGGCGCGGAGGATCTGGTGCTGGAGCCTTTCCTCGCCAGCGAACCCGAAAGCTTTTGGCCGCGCGCCCTGATCCTGGCTTATTCGCCGGGCAAGTGGGATGTCGATCTTTGCGCCCTGCTGGAAAAACTCGGCTATGTCCGCGTGTTGCGCACCCGCGTTTATGTCATTTATGAAAAGGGCGGCGACCATGAACGCTAAAAAAGTGACGGCCGCGGTGCTGGTGATCGGCGACGAAATCCTGTCGGGGCGCACCAGGGACAGCAATAGCGGCTATATCGCGCATTACCTGGCGCAACTCGGCGTCGAGACGCGCGAAATTCGCGTGGTTCCCGACGTGGAGGACGAGATCGTCGCGGCGCTCAACGCCTTGCGCACGCGCTATGACTATGTCTTCACCACCGGGGGCATCGGCCCGACCCATGACGACATCACCGCCGATGGCGTGGCGAGGGCCTTTGGAGTCGGGATTTCCGAAGACCCGCGCGCCATCGCGCTGCTGCTGGAGCGGATCAAGCCGGAGGACCTCAACGAGGCGCGCCGCCGCATGGCGAGGATTCCGCACGGCGCCGAATTGGTGGCCAATCCGATCTCGAAAGCGCCCGGCTTCTGGATCGGCAATGTGATCGTCATGGCCGGGGTGCCCTCGGTCATGCAGGTCATGCTCGACGATGTGGCGCCAAAACTGGTCAAGGGCGCGAAAATCCTGTCGGAAACGCTTGACGCGCACGGCTTGCCGGAAGGCGCCTATGCTGAAGGCCTCGGCGCTCTTGCGAAACGCCTGCCGGAGGTGTCGATCGGCTCCTATCCGAGATTGCAGGATGGCAAATTCGTCAACCAGATCGTTCTTACGCGCCACGGATGCGGGGCGTCTGGCCATGGCGGCAGAGGAAGCGCGCAAAATGCTGGCGGAGATTTCGACGCGACATCGGCTTTGAGAGGGCGGGCGCGAAAAAAATCGCGCCCGCCCGATTGCGTCACGGAGCGGAAACGACCCGGTAGTAGACGCCATTGGCTCCATAGGCCGGCTGAAGCCAGCCGGAGCCGCACTGGTACAGGGGCGTTCCGCCATACATGCCATAGGTGCAGCCGTCGGGCAGATAGCCATAGGTGACGCCCAACGGCCAGGCCGAAGCCGCGACCGCCGCGCCCACTGCGGCGCCGGCAACGACGGCTCCCGCGCCCCAGCCGCAACCGGCGCAACCGCCGTAGCTGTTGACGACAACCGGTTGATGGTAATAGCCGCCATAGGCTCCGCCATGGTAACCGCCGCCCACGGCTGCGCCGTGCCAATAGCCGCCGGCGTCGCTGACATGCGCCACGCCGTCCGGGCCGGCGTATGTGCCGTGTTCGTAGCCACCGGCGTCGCCGGCGTGGTCGAAGCCGCCGCCGCCGGCATCATGGAAGCCGCCGCCGCCGAAATCGCCGCCGCCGTGGAATCCGCCGCCGAAACCGCCGCCACCACGGGCGTCAGCCTGGGAGGCCGCGAAGGCCAGCGCGGCCGCAATCAAAAAGACCGATTTTTTCATCGAAAAAGCTCCCTCTGTCTGTCGAACGCGCTTCACTTGGTTTCGGCGGGCGTCTTGGCGGCAACAGGCTTGGCAGGATGGGCGAATTCCATGCGCTTGGCCTTGGCGGCTTTTTCGGAAGCGAAAGCGGAGGCTTCGATTTTCTCGCCAAGCTTCCAGTTGGAAAATTCCGTTTGATAGAGCGCATGAGCCGGTTCATGCGCGTAAACGACGCGGATCAAGCGCGGCAAATGATCTTCCGCGCCGAGCCAGACTTCGCTCGCGGCATCTTCGCCGGTGATGGCGACCATGTCGGTCGTCGTTCCGCCAACCGCAATCGAGCGCCCGACATAAAAGGCCGATTTCATGCCCTTCGAAAGTTCGGCATAGGGGTCCGAGGCCAGCACATCGGTGAAGGGGAAATAGATCGCGGCCTTTTCCCAGATGGCGTCCAGCAACTTGTCGATGGTCGGCGGCGCGTCGGCAACTGCAACCAGATCGATGGACGGCACATAGGCCATCATGAGCTTGCCATCGTAATAAAACTCGTCGGGCGTGCCGTCTCCGAGCGTGATGACGCGCAGCTTGTCGGGACGCTGCATGCGCACTTCATGCACGGAGCTGTAGAAAAGCGGCTGGCCGTTTTTCGCGGCGCGTTCATAGGTCCCGACCGAGTTGAAGGAAAGTGTTTGGCGCGCCGGCGAGGGCCGCGCTCGCGGCTTTGAGCAACTCCACCGCCTTGGGCTCGATTGCTGGGCGCCACAGGCGCGGCGACAGCGCGCGGCTGGAGCCTCTTCAGCCATCGCCGCAGGCGCGGCGGAAAGCATCAGGCCCAGACAAAGGCCGATTGTCAGCTTCTTGGACATGTTTGAGAGTTCTCACTTCTGAGGTGTTGAATTATTGCGCGGCTGCGGGCAGGAATTTGAACGGCGCGGTCACTTCGAACTTGTCCGCGGTTTCGCCCGCAAACACCTCGCCATCGGCGATAGTCAGCTTTTTGACCGGCGCGCCGGGCTTGAAATCGAGTTTTGACAGCGAAACCCAAAAGGTGTTCGGCCGGGTGGCCGAGTTCGAAATAATAGACCAGATTTTTCTGGTCGGCGACGGTGCGCCAGATCGTCGCGGAGATGTTTGGCGCGCCGGGCGTCATGAAGCCCAGCGGCACGCCGACGGCCCGCTGCACGCTCATCACCTCAGCCACGGCCTGATATGCAAAGCTGCGCTGCGGAACGCCCCGGATATAGTTCGGATCGATTTCGGTCGGGATGGAGCCGAGCAGAAATGAGGCGCGCGCAAAGCGGTCGGCGGCCCGATTGGTTCCGGGCAGGAAGTTCCTGCCGCCAACGCCATTCCAATAGCTTTCGATCGCCAGTTGCTGGTCGAAGGACGGCGAGTTGGTCATCACTTTATACTGTGATCCGTGATGGATTTTGAGCTTTCCATCAATATATTCGAAGATCGCCGAGTCGCCCTTGCTGTCGGAAATCGCCAGGTGCAGGGAGGCGGCGTCACCATTGGGCAAGGTTGGGGCGATAATGTCGAAAGGCTCAAGGGCGAGAGCGTCGACGGCTTCGGCGACGGTTGAGAAGTTGTCCAGAGCATATTGCAGCCAAAGGGAAATCGACAGAACCGGCCTTCCCGCCGCCGGCTTGCCATATTGCGATTCCGCAAGATAGAGCAGGTTTCCAACCAGGCCCTTTTCGTTCATGCCGTCGGCGCTTCCGACATCATAGCCGGAGGCGATCACGCTGCCGTAGCGCGATTTCCATGAGATCGAGCGAGGTCCCGCCGCGCCGTCCCGCGCGATGTCCGCCGGGAAAACCCACAGGTTGGTCCCCATGTCCTCCGACCAATCCATGTTCCGGCCGGTGATGACGGTGTTATCGTCGCCGACGAACAGCGTGCGCGTGCAGGCAGACGCCAGATCCACGCTCGACAAGCCGAGAAGAACTCCCGCGAACAATCGGGAAACGCAGCGTTTTTTGCGTGAAGCCAAAGGGAAATCCTCCTGTGCAGAACGAGTAACGCGTCAGATCGTATCGCATCTGGCGATCGCCAGGCTTGCGAAGAGGTCGTGCTTTCACCCTTCGCCGCCGACATAAACCCTTTTGAATCGCCGCCCCAGATCGGTGAGAATCTCATATCCTATGGTGCCGGCCTGGGTCGCCAACTCATCGACGCTGATCGTTTCGCCCAGAATTTCGACCCGGTCCCCGCGCCTGAGAGGGTCGGCGTCGGTGATGTCGATGATCGACAAGTCCATGGAAATTCGCCCGACCACCGGGCAGAAACGGCCGCCGGCAAAAATCTCCACGCCCACAGTTCCGCAGGAGCCGCTGCGCAAAAAACCGTCGGCGTAGCCGAGATTGATGGTCGCGAGCTTGCGGCGCGACGGCGCGGTCCAGCGGGCGTTGTAGCCGGCGGTTTCGCCGCCTGGAATATCGCGGACCTGCAGGATCACCGCTTCGAGGCCGACGACGCTGCGCATCGGATTGTCGCAGCCCGGGGTGGGATTGCCGCCGTAAAGCGCGTAGCCCGGCCGCACCAGATCGAGCGTGGGCGAGTCCGGCAGGAACATGCCGGAACTGTTGCACATCGAGGCCGGCATCGGCGGCAATGAACGGCAGGCCTGCTCGAAACGCACGATCTGGTTGTGGTTGCGCGGGGCCGAGGTGTCCTCGGCGGAAACGAAATGGCTCATCGCCAGCACCGGCGTGAAGTCGTCCGCGAGAATTTTCGCGCGGGGCAGATCGTGAGCGGCCAGTCCGAGCCGGTTCATGCCGGTGTCGATATGCAGCGCGGCGGGATGCCGCACGCCGGACCGGGTGCAGAAATCGGCCCATTCGGCCATTTCGGGCAGCGAGCCGAGCACCGGAATCGAGCCTCGCCTGCGTATAGATTTTGCGAGGCGGAAGGCGCGAGTCCATTCAAGATGAAAATGCGCGCCGCAGGAGCCAACGCGCGTAAAAGCTCGCCTTCCGAGAGGTGGGCGACGAAAAATGTGCGGCATCCCGCAGCCAGCAGGGTCTTGGCGACCGGCTCAAGCCCCAGGCCATAGGCGTCGGCCTTGACTACGCCGGCGCATTCAGAATTTCTTGCCGAGTCTTTTGCGCGCTTGGCCAGCAAACGCCAATTATCGGCCAGCGCGCCGAGATCTATGGTGAGAATCGCCTGGCCCATCGCCCGGTCTTCGTCTGGAGCGGATCTTGTCCAGCATGGGAAATCCTCATCTATGGGCTGGCAGATGGTCTTCCTTCGCCAGATCGCTGAATCTGGTATATTCGCCTTCGAAGGTCAGTTCCACCGTGCCGGTCGGGCCGTGGCGCTGTTTTCCGAGGATGACTTCCGCTCTGCCGTGCGCCTGTTCCATCTCATTCTGCCAGGCGGCGAATTCGGGCGTGCCTTCGCGCGGCTGCTTGTTCTTGAGGTAATATTCCTCGCGATAAACGAAGATCACCACGTCGGCGTCCTGTTCGATCGAACCGGATTCGCGCAGGTCGGAGAGTTGCGGCCGCTTGTCGTCGCGCGACTCCACCTGACGCGACAATTGCGACAAGGCGATGATCGGAACATTCAGCTCCTTGGCGAGAGCCTTCATGCCGGTGGTGATTTCGGTCAGCTCCTGCACCCGGTTGTCGCCCTTGGATTTCGAGCCGGACAGCAGTTGAAGATAATCGACCACCAGCAGGTCGAGGCCGCGCTGCCGCTTGAGCCGCCGCGCCCGGGCGGTGAGTTGGGCGATGGAAATGCCGCCGGTATGGTCGATGAAGAAGGGAATGGTCTGCATTTCCCGCGCCGCCTGGGTGATGCGGTGGAAATCGTTTTCGGTAATGTCGCCGCGCCGGATTTTATAGCCCGGCACCTGCGCCTGCTCGGCGATGATACGGGTCGCCAATTGCTCGGACGACATTTCGAGCGAGAAAAAGCCGACGATGCCGCCATTGGTGGTTTCGTGCCCGCCATCGGGCCGGACTTCGAACTGGTAGGCCTTGGCGATGTTGAAGGCGATATTGGTGGCCAGCGCGGTCTTGCCCATGCCGGGGCGTCCGGCGACGATGATGAGATCCGAGGGCTGCAACCCGCCCATCATGCGGTCGAGATCATGCAGGCCGGTGGACACGCCGGACAGCCCGCCCTCGCGCTCCCAGGCCTTGGCCGCCATGTCCACGGCGCTGGTCAAGGCCTCCGAAAAGCGGTGGAAGCCGCCCTCGTAACGGCCGGTCTCGGCGATGGCGTAGAGTTTTCGCTCGGCTTCCTCGATTTGCGCGCGGGGGCTGGAGTCAACGCCGGAATCATAGGCGACGTTGACCACGTCCTCGCCGATATGGATCAATTCGCGCCGCACCGCGAGATCGTGGATGGCGCGGCCGTAATCGGAGGCGTTGATGATGGTGGTGGCCTCGGCGGCCAGACGCGCCAGATATTGCGGAATGGTCATGCCGCCGAGGTCCTGCTCGCCCAGAAAGGTCTTGAGCGTGACCGGGGTGGCGAGCTTTCCGGAGCGAATCAACTGGCCCGCCGTCTCGAACACGCGGCGGTGCAGTTCCTCGGCAAAATGCTCCGGCTTCAGAAAATCGGAAACGCGGTCGAAGGCGTCGTTATTGACCAGAATGGCGCCAAGCAGCGCCTGTTCGGCTTCAATATTTGCGGGAGGGGCGCGAAACGCCGGCTCCGGCGCGGCGACGGTCAGGGTCTGACGGTCAAATCTCTTTTCCAGCGCTGCCATGTTTTTAAAGCCAAGCTCCTGCGCCGCCCGAAGCGGACGCGAAAAAGGGATCGATACAGGGAAGGGCGACGGATTACGCGATCGCCTGAGAGCCACTTTGGCATGGCCGCGCCGATAAGGATAAATGAATCGCTTACGGCGCGCCAAACTCCACGTTATCCACACCTGCGGAAGAATGACTCGTGCCGGAAGGCGATAGCGCTTGACCGGGGCGCGCAGGCCACAATCGGCCCGAGCGATGGCGTCGAAGGAAAGACCGAAGCATTAAAAAAGCCGGGTTAAACCCGGCTTTTTCGTATTCAAATCTGCCGTTTGTGAGCAGAAATTACATCTCCACATCACCAGCTTCGGCCAAGGCCGCGCCGATTTCCAGGCCGAGGTCGGCCATGTTGGTCTCTTCGTGCAGGACCGCCGATTCGCCCTTGGCCTGACGCTCGGCTTCTTCAGCGGAACGAGCGATGTTGACGACGATTTCGACGTCCACTTCCGGATGCAGATGCACCGGCGCCTTGTGCAGGCCGAGCGCCTTGATCGGGGTATGCAGGATGACCTGATTGCGCTCGACCGAGAAACCACCGGCTGTGGCCGCCTCGGCGATGTCGCGGGTCGAGACCGAACCATAGAGCTGGCCCGAATTCGCCGGCCTGACGGATGATGGTGAAAACCTGGCCGTTCAGCTTTTCGCCGATGGCTTCCGCCTCGCCCTTGCGTTCGAGGTTGCGGGTTTCGAGCTGGGCGCGCTGGCCTTCAAAATGCTTCTTGTTGGCTTCGGTGGCGCGCAGCGCCTTGCCGCGGGGCAGCAGGAAGTTGCGGGCGTAGCCGTTTTTCACGCGCACGACCTCGCCCATTTGGCCAAGCTTGGCGACGCGTTCGAGAAGAATGATGTTCATGGGAGAGCTCCGTTTCGCTTCAGATTTTCGATGAAAGACGACGCGTCCGGCGGGCGCGCAGGTTAAGGGCGGACTCGACCAGTCCGAACAGGGCAAGCGTCAGCAGCGACCACGGCTCCAGCACGAAAACCACGGCGTAGAGCGCCGACAGCAGGAAGCTGCGGAATTTATTGTCGCGCGTCAGGGCGTGGAGCGTGGCGAGGCCCTGGAGCGCCAGACAGAGGCCGGCGGCGGCGGCGAAGGCGCCGGCCAAAGCGCCGATGAGCCCGCCCATAAAGGCCAGTCCGGCGGCAATGACGAAAGCCGGCGCGACAATGCGCGGCAGCACCAGATTTTCAGGCAGCGCCGGCCAGGGCCGACCCAGCCGGCCGGAAATATCCACCACGCGCGCCGCCAGCCAGAGGTTGACGGCGAAAAGCAGCGTCTGCGAGGCTGCGACGCCCCCGGCCGCGCTCAGCAAGATCAGGCGCTTGACGGGTTCGCCGTCAATGCCGGGCGACATTTTCTGCAGATTTTCGACCACTTCGTCGAGCGGCGTCTTGAATCGCGTCATCAACGCGTCAAGCGCGGCTTCGAAGCCGTGATAATGCTGGATCAGGATGGCGACGCCGATCCAGGCGAGAATGATCGACAGCGCGCACAGCACAGCGAGCAGAGCGCCGGGCGTGACATATTGTGGCAAAGGCGCCGAAATCGCCCTGTTTGACCGGAAAGGCGCGGCGGGCGAGGGTTCCCGCGATCAGGGCCGGCGCGCCGAAGGCGATCAGCAAGGCGATCCCGAGCGCGGGATCGAGCAAAGCGCTGAGCAGCACGGCGCCGAGCAGCACGCCAAGCAGCGCGCCAAGCGGGGAAAAGCCGAGGGCGCCGATCAACAGGGGCAAGGGCGAAAAATAGGCGAGCGCCATCGCCAGTCCCGTGCCGCGCGTAGAAGCCGCGAACAGCAGGGCGGTGGCGAGACCTGCGCCGAATCCAACGGCGCGGTCGGCCCAATTGGCCGGCGGATCATTGTCGTTCATATGCTCGCTGTCCCGCGTGTGATGCGGTTAGAGGCGGCTCAAAGTCCGCCTCAGCCAAATACAACCGCCGCGCTTGATCGGCGCGGCGGGCAATCAAAAATCCGATCAGGCGATCAGGTAGGGCAGCAGGCCTAGAAAACGCGCGCGCTTGATGGCCTGGGCCAGTTCACGCTGCTTTTTCGCGGAAACGGCGGTGATGCGCGAAGGCACGATCTTGCCGCGTTCGGAAATGTAGCGCGACAGCAGACGCGTGTCCTTGTAGTCGATCTTCGGCGCGTTCGGCCCGGTGAAGGGGCAGGTCTTGCGACGGCGGAAGAAAGGACGGCGGGCGGGGCCGGCGCCGGCGGCGGAGGTGGCGTTGGTCATCAGAATTGTCCCCCTTCGGCGGAATCTTCACGGCGCGGGCCACGCGGGCCACGCGGCGGGCCACGACGGTCGCCGCGGTCGCCACGATCTCCGCGATCGCCACGGTCGTCGTCGTCACGCTTGCGCAGCATGGCGGAAGGGCCATCCTCGTGGGCTTCGACGCGCAACGTGATGAAGCGCAGAATGTCTTCGCTGATCGACCACTGACGCTCGGCTTCGGCCAAGGCGGCCGGCGGGGCGTCGACGTTGATCAGGGTGAAATGGGCCTTGCGGTTCTTCTTGATGCGGTAGGCGAGGGACTTGACGCCCCAATATTCGACCTTGCCGATCGTGCCGCCGAGGCCGGTCACGATGGTCTTGAACTGCTCGGTCAGGGCTTCCGTCTGTTGGGCGGTCAGATCCTGACGAGCAAGATAAACGTGCTCATAAAGAGCCATGGTTCTTGCCTTTCTCTGCTAAACGCTTGTCCGGCGCGGAGCCCTTCGAGCCCGGAGAAAGGCTCGACGGAAACTTTATCGAAGGCGGGAACACGGGAAGACGGTTTTTTAAACCTGCCGGCAAAAGCCAACCTTCCGTTCAGCCCCCGGCCGAACAGCGAAGCGCGCCTTATATAGCAGTTTTCGCGAAGGGCAAGCGAAAAGGGCGACTTTCGGAAGGCGGAGCCTCGGCTTTGGTCACAGCCTTGACAGGCCCGCCGCCCGGCGCCAATGGCTAGCGGCAAGTTATACGCCAAGAAAAAATCAGGGAGATCGCCATGTCGGTCGCATTCATTTTTCCGGGCCAGGGTTCGCAGGCCATTGGCATGGGCAAGGCGCTTTATGACGCTTTTCCCGCCTCGCGCGCCGTATTTGACGAAGTGGACGCCGCGCTCGGCCAGAAACTCTCGACCCTGATGTTCGAAGGGGCTCCCGAAGACCTCATGCTGACCGCCAACGCCCAGCCGGCGCTGATGGCGGTAAGCCTCGCCGCCTTGCGCGCGCTCGAAACGAAGCGGGCGTCAGCCTCGAACGCGACGCGCGTTTCGTCGCCGGTCACTCGCTCGGTGAATATTCGGCTCTCGCCGCCGCCGGCGCGTTGCAGATTGGCGATGCGGCCAGATTGTTGCGCTTGCGCGGCCAGGCCATGCAGAAGGCCGTGCCGGTCGGCGAGGGCGCCATGGCGGCGCTGCTCGGCGCGGAGCCGGAACTGGCGGCGCGCATCGCTGGCGAAGCGACTGCCGCATCGGGATTTCTGTGCGAAGTGGCCAATGACAATGGCGGCGGCCAGATCGTCATTTCCGGCGCCCGACAGGCGGTCGAACTGGCGATCGAAATCGCCAAAACCAACGGAATCAAGCGCGCCATGCTGCTGCCGGTCTCCGCGCCCTTCCATTGCGCGCTGATGCAGCCCGCAGCCGAAGCCATGCAACTGCCCTCGCCGAGACCGACATCCAGCCGCCGGTCGTCGATCTGGTCGCCAATGTCACCGCCGCGCCGACCCGCGATCCCGAGACGATTCGCGCGTTGCTGGTGGCCCAGGTCTGTGGCGCGGTGCGCTGGCGCGAATGCATGGGTTATATGCACAGCCACGGTGTCGATCTGTTTGTCGAGATTGGCGCCGGCAAGGTGCTGGCCGGTCTCGTCAAGCGCACGGCGGAAGGCGCGACGGGCGCTCAATGTCGGCGTTCCGGCCGACGTCCTATCCTTTAAACTCACCGCCTAAGGTATTTTAGCTATGTTCGATTTGACCAACCGCGTCGCGCTCGTCACCGGGGCCAGCGGCGGCCTCGGCTCCGCCATCGCCCGCGCGTTGCACGGGCAAGGCGCCACGGTGGCGCTCTCGGGCACGCGGCGCGAGGCGTTGGACGCGCTGGCTGTGGAACTCGGCGCGCGCGCCTTCGTTGTGCCGTGCGACCTGTCGGACAAGGATGCGGTCGAAAAACTGGTTCCCGCCGCCGAGGCGGCGGCCGGTCCGCTCGACATTCTGATCAATAACGCCGGGGTGACGCGCGACGGCCTGTTCTTGCGCATGAAGGACGAGGACTGGGAGACGGTGATGACCGTCAATCTCTTTTCCGCCTTCCGCCTGTCGCGCGCCGTGCTCAAGGGCATGATGAAGCGCCGCCATGGCCGCATCGTCAACATCACCTCGATCGTCGGCGTCACCGGCAACGGCGGTCAGGCCAATTACGCGGCGTCCAAGGCCGGTCTGATCGGCATGAGCAAGTCGCTCGCCGCCGAAGTCGCCACGCGCAATGTGACGGTGAATTGCATCGCGCCCGGCTTCATCGCCAGCCCGATGACCGACGCGTTGACCGACAAGCAGAAGGAAGCCATTTTGGCGACCATTCCCGCCGCCCGTCTTGGCCAAGGCGCCGATATCGGTGCGGCCTGTGTCTATCTCTCCAGCGAGGAAGCCGCCTACGTCACCGGCCAGACGCTGCATGTCAACGGCGGAATGGCAATGATTTGAAGAAGTTAAGCCGAGCCGTCGAGGGTCGCGCCGAAAGGAGGCTGAGGGCCTCGCAATCGTGACGGAAGTATGTTAGCTAGCCACGGTTTATGCGTTCCTGCGTGGGAATTTCCGAGTGAGCGAAATTCCGGCGCCGGCGGACCCGTGAAACCCATGCGCGCCGCCCCAAGTCCGGGCCGCGGGCTGTCAGTTGTGAATAACGAGGAAGCAAAAATGAGCGATGTCGCCGAGCGCGTGAAAAAGATTGTGATCGAACATCTCGGCGTCGACGCCGACAAGGTGGTCGATAGCGCGAATTTCATTGACGATCTGGGCGCCGATTCCCTCGACACGGTCGAGCTGGTGATGGCGTTCGAGGAAGAATTCGGCGTGGAAATTCCGGATGACGCGGCCGAGACGATCGTTACGGTCGGCGACGCCGTGAAATTCCTCGAAAAAGCCACCGCGCAGGGCTGATCGTCCCGCCAGGGATTTTATCCGCGCGCGTCCGGTCGTAAGCTGGACGCGCGCGAATTATCTTTTGCGGCGATTCGGGAGCAGCGCTCCCATCGCCGTTTTTTCGCGCCGGAAGCGCTGTCCGCTGTGGCGCGCGTAAAATTGCAAGCCCGAGGGAGCCTATGCGCAGGGTAGTCGTTACGGGATTGGGCATGGTTTCGCCGCTGGCCTGCGGCGTGGAGCAGACCTGGAAGCGGCTGATAGCCGGCGAAAGCGGGGCGGGGCGGATCGAGGGCTTCGAGGCGTCTGACCTCGCTTGCCAGATCGCCATGCAGGTTCCGCGCCGCGACGCGCCGGACGCCTTCAATCCAGACGAATGGATGGAGCCCAAGGAACAGCGCAAGGTCGACGATTTCATCATTTTTGGCGTCGCCGCGGCGACGCAGGCGCTCAAGGACGCCGATTGGGCGCCCAAGACGTATCAGGACCAGATCGATACCGGCGTGATGATCGGTTCCGGCATCGGCGGCCTGGGCGGCATTTGCGAGACCGCTCTGGTCCTGCACGAAAAAGGCCCGCGCCGCGTGTCGCCGTTTTTCGTGCCCGGCCGGCTGATCAACCTGATCAGCGGTCATGTTTCGATCATGCACGGCCTCAAGGGCCCCAATCATGCGGTGGTGACCGCCTGTTCGACCGGCACCCACGCCATTGGCGATGCGGCGCGGCTGATCATGCTGGGCGACGCCGAGGTCATGGTGGCGGGCGGCGCCGAATCGGCCTGCAATCGCCTGGGCATCGCGGGCTTCGCCGCCTGCAAGGCGCTGGCCACCGCCTATAACGACAATCCCAAGGCGGCCTCGCGTCCCTATGATCGCGACCGTGACGGCTTCGTCATGGGCGAGGGCGCCGGTTGCGTCGTGCTGGAGTCGCTGGAACATGCTCTTGCGCGCGGCGCGCGGATTTACGCCGAGGTCATCGGCTACGGCATGTCTGGCGACGCCTATCACATCACGGCTCCGCGCGGAGGATGGCGACGGCGCTTTCCGCTGCATGCAGGCGGCGATCAAGCGGGCGGGGATCACGCCTTCCGAAATCGACTACGTCAATGCGCATGGCACCTCGACCATGGCCGACGGCATCGAATGGCGGCGGTCGAACGCGTGGTCGGCAACGCCGCTGCGACCATTTCGATGTCCTCGACCAAGTCCTCGGTCGGCCATCTGCTCGGCGCGGCGGGCGCGGTCGAGGCGATTTTCTCCATTCTGGCGATTCGCGACCAGATCGCCCCGCCCACCCTCAATCTCGACAATCCTTCCGTCGAAACGGCGCTCGATCTCGTGCCGCACAAGCCGCGCCCGCGCAAGATTGATACAATATTATCGAATTCTTTCGGTTTCGGCGGAACCAACGCCTCAATCATCATGCGGCGCTTTGGTTGATCCTGATTTTGCCATAAAATCCGGCAAACTGCCGAAGGCAATGCTCGCCGGTCTGGATCTAGGTCGAGACCGGCGCGGCCCGAACCGAGGCGCTGCACAAGATGAGCGAAGATCAGGTGAGCGGACAGGACGCCGGCCAAGGACCATCACAAGAAAATCCGCGGGAAATTTCTTCTGAGTCGTCGGGCCGTCGCGCGGAACGAGCCGGCGCCCGGCTGTTCGGACAGCGCGCTAGCCCCGCCGAGGCTCCGCAATCCGACGCCGCGCCGCCGCCGCCCGCCGCGTAAACGCGCGTGGGCTCGAAGCTTTTTCGGGATTTCTGACTTTTCTGATGGTCGCCGCCGTGGTCGCGATCATCGGGACGGTTTACGCCAATCACGCCATCAGGCAGCCGGGACCGCTGGCGGCCGACAAGGCGGTGGTGATCGCGCAAGGCTCGGACACCGACGACATCGGCGAACAATTGGCGACCCAGGGCGTCATCGAAAGCTCGACCCAATTCGGCCTCGCCCTGTTTTTCGAGGGGGCGCGCGGAAAACTCAAGGCGGGCGAATATCTGATCAAGCAGGGCGCCTCCCTGCAGGATGTGATCGACGCCATCGTGCAGGGGCGGGCGATCCTTCACGCCATCACCATTCCCGAGGGCTTGACCAGCCGGCAGATCGTTGAGCGCCTGCGCGCCGACGATGTTCTGGCCGGCGACATTCATGAAATTCCGCGCGAAGGCGCGCTGATGCCGGAAACCTATAAATTTCAGCGCGGCGACAGCCGCGACAAGCTGTTGCAGAAAATGGCGCGCGACCAGAAGCAATTTCTGGACGATGTCTGGCGCCGCCGCGCGTCCGACCTGCCGCTGTCGTCGCCCTATGATCTGGTGACAATGGCTTCGATCGTCGAAAAGGAGACCGGCAAGGCGGAAGAGCGGCCGCGCGTCGCCAGCGTCTTCATCAATCGCCTGCGCAAGCATATGCGCCTGCAATCCGACCCGACCATCGTTTATGGGCTGGTTGGCGGGCAGGGACCGCTTGGCCGGCCGCTTACCCGCAACGATATCGACACCGCCAGCCCCTACAACACCTATATGATCGACGGCCTGCCGCCCGGCCCCATCGCCAATCCGGGCCGCGCCGCGCTGGAGGCGGTGGCCAATCCCGCGCGCACGCCGGATCTTTATTTTGTCGCCGACGGGACCGGCGGCCATGTCTTCTCGGATTCGCTCGATTCCCATAACCGCAATGTGCAGCGCTGGCGCCAATACGAGCAGAGCCTCAAGAACAAGCCCGCGCCGGGAATGCTGCCGGGCGCGGTTCCAGGGACGCCGCCGGGGACGCCTCCGCGCCCTGCCGCGGACGTGATAGCCACACCCAGAACATGTGGCCGTCGCTTTTTGGCGATGCGCCGTTGCCGGAGGAGTTTCAGGCCAAGCGCGCGACGCCCGCTGCGCCAAAACCACGGCTCGCGCGCGATCCGGCGGCAATCGCCCGCCTCGCGCCGCAAATGCCCGACGCGCCGCCACCGCCTTTGCGGGTGACAGACCTGGCGAGGCCGCGCGGAGCAACGCCCTCCTTCCAGTTCGCCGACGCCTTCGACGAGTCGCAACTCGGCGGCGCGACCCGCGCGGAAAACGAGCTCGACGGTCCGGCGGACAGCTTGCAGCCTGCTTCAACTGTCAATCCGGGCTCGACCCGGCGAGCGATGGCGACGAACGCGCTCGATGGCCCTGCCGAACCGGTGGAAAGCGGCGCCGTGGGTTCGGCGGCGCTCGGCTACGCTGGCGCAGTGGTCAATCCCGCGCCGAACGGCAAGCCGCGCATTCTCGACGCGTCGGAAGGGACGGCGCTCGATCCGCTGCTCAACAAGACTTGGGATTTGAACAGCCCCAAGACGGTTGATACGCCCCCCGCCAAGGCGTCCGGCCGCAGCCAGAATTGAAAGCGGGGATGGATTTTAGCGGAAAAGCCGCTTATTCCATCGACAAGCGGCAAATTCGGTCATTTTTTCACGCGAACCGGATTTTCCTTCGCTTGACCGAAAACGCTTTGGTGGGCAGCAGCGCCATGACATTATCGAGCATGACGGGATTTTCCCGTGAATCCGGCTTTTCCGCTCCCTTTCGCTGGGCCTGGGAAATCAAGACGGTTAATTCCAAAGGGCTCGACCTGCGCCTGCGGCTGCCGCCGGGCTTTGACAGCCTCGACGTTCCCGTTCGCGCCGCCATTGCAAAAATTCTGGTGCGCGGCGCCTGCTACGCCAATCTCACGGCGGCGCGCGAAAGCCCGAGCGTGACGGCGCGGGTCAACCGCGAGTTGCTCGCCAATCTGATGGAACTCGCTTGCCGCGATGCCTCGTCCGAAGGACATCGGACCGTTCACTCTCGACGGACTGCTCGGGGTGCGCGGCGTGATCGAAACCGGCGAGGCGGACGAGGACGAGGCGGCGCTGGAGCAAGCCAAGGCCGAAATCCTCGTGGGTCTGGACGCCGCTCTGGCCCAATTGACGGCGATGCGGGATGGCGAAGGCGCGGCGCTCGCCGCCGTGCTGACCCAAAGGATCGACCGCATCGAGACACTGACCAAAGCGGCGGACGCCAGCCCGGCTCGCCAGCCGCAGGCGGTGCGTGAGCGCCTGCGCCAATCGTTGGCGCAGCTCTGCGATCTCGGCCGTCTCGATGAGGCGCGGCTCTATCAGGAGGCGGTGCTGCTCGCCGCCAAGGCCGACATTCGCGAAGAACTGGACCGGCTCTATTCCCACATCGCCGCAGCGCGAAAACTGCTGTCGGACGGCGGCGCCGTCGGTCGACGGCTGGATTTTCTGGCGCAGGAATTCGGGCGTGAGACCAATACGCTTTGCGCCAAATCCAATGACGCTTCGTTGACCTCGCTCGGACTTGAGCTGAAGGTCGAGGTCGAACAATTGCGCGAACAGGCGCAAAACATCGAATGATGGCGTCCCCAAGACAATAACGGCGGAACGGATGCAATACGGTGACAAGATGACTTGGGACGAGGCGCATAAAGGGGAACGCCGGGGGCTGATGCTGATCCTGTCCTCGCCTTCAGGCGCGGGCAAGACCACTCTGACCCGCATGCTCTTGCAGAAAAAGGAGCTCGACCTCACCCTGTCGATTTCGTTGACCACGCGCAAGCGCCGGTCGAGCGAGGCGGACGGCATCCATTATCATTTCATCGAGAAATCCGAATTCGAACGGCGGCGCGAAGCGGGCGAATTGCTCGAATATGCCGAGGTGCACGGCAATTATTACGGTTCTCCGCGCGAAAAAGTGGAAGCCATCCTGTCGCAGGGCCGCGACGTGCTGTTCGACATCGATTATCAGGGCGCTCGCCAGGTGCGCGAGAAAATGCCGCAGGATGTCGTCACGGTGTTCATCCTGCCTCCGTCCATGTCCGAATTGCGCGCGCGGCTGGAGCGACGTGCGGAAGACAGTCTGGACACCATCACCCAGAGGCTGGACAACGCCCGTCATGAGATTGCCCGCTGGGCGGATTACGACTTCGTGCTGGTCAATGACGACATTCAGAATACTTTCGACGAGCTTCAGTCGATTGTGCACGCGGAAAGGCTGCGCCGCCCGCGCGTCGCCAAGGGCATGGGCGCATTTGTCGCACGCCTGCTCGATGAAAAAGTGTAACTTTTTCGCTCCCGGAGCATTGGAAGTAACGGCGACGCAGATTTCGCGGCGGCAAGTCAATATGAGGGGAGCAATGCGATGAACGCCGAGGACATCAGCAAGGAGATCAAGGACCGGGCGGCAGAGGCGGCGAAAGCTGCTCCGGATGTCAACGCTCTCCTGGCGCAGGCGGTCGAATCCATCAACAAAATCGTTGACGATGTCTCGCGCCTGTTGAAAAACGACCCGGCCGATACCGTCGCGGCGATCAAGGATGCGGGCAAGGCGGCGTCGGACAATATCGGAGCTTTGGCTCACGACGCGGGCGATATGGGCCGCGCCAGAATAGATGATCTCAGCGCCGCCATTAAGCGCAACCCCTTGTCGTGGTTGGCTGTCGCTGCCGGGTTGGGCCTGATCATCGGGTTGTGGAATGGCCGGGACAGCTCGAAATGAGCGGTCTGGAGGGCGGGGCGGTGAGCCGCCGGCTCAAATTCATCGTGGCCGGTCTCGCGGCCGGCGCCATGCTCATTGTCATCACCCTGGTGTTTTTCGCCTTTGCCGGCTATCTGGCCTTGTTGACCCGACTCGAGCCTTGGCAGGCGGCCTTGAGTGTCGGCGCCATCGCTCTGCTGATCGGCGCATTGTGCATTGGACTGGCGGCCCGGTCGCTGGGCAAGACCGCCAATCAGGTGGAGACCGCCGTCAAGGCGAGCGCGCTTATGACGATGGCGCCAACGGCGTTGCGCCTTGCCAGCCACAATGTGCGCCTGACCGCCAGTATTGCTGGGTTGATCGGCGTGCTGATCGTCCTCCGCCGCGCCCTCAAGCCGGCGCCGAACAGGGACGCCTGAATCAGCTTTTTTTTCGCCCGCTCGAAGGGCGTAGGCGCGCGCCATCGCGCAAAAGCCTTCGACCTCCACCTCCTCGGCGCGGCGGGTCGGCTCGATACCAGCGTCCTGCAAAATATCCATTGGATCAACGGGAAGCGGCAGACTCTTCAGTGACTGCCTGAGCATTTTACGACGCTGGCCGAAGGCGGCGAGGGTCATGGCCTCCAGCATTTTCGCCTCGCAGGGCGACGGATGGGAGCGAGGCCGCAACTCCACCACGCTGGAAGTGACTTTCGGCGGCGGCGTGAAGGCGGAAGGCGGCACGTCGAACAGGATTCTCGTCTCGCAGCGCCAGTTGGCCAGCACGCCAAGCCGGCCGTAATCGACCCGCTCGCGCGGCGTGGCCACAATGCGTTCCGCCACCTCGCGCTGGAACATCAAAATCATGCGGTCATAAAAGGGCGGCCAGTTGCGAGACGTCAGCCAGCCCGCCAGCAAGGGCGTGCCGATATTATAGGGCAAGTTGGCGCAGATCCGCACCGGCCCGCTGACGCCCTGCTCAGCGAGGAATTTCGGATAATCGAGCAACAACGCATCGGCGCCGATGACATCGAGACGGCCGGGAAAATGCGCCGCGACCTCTGCCAGCGCCGCCAGACAGCGTTGGTCGCGCTCGACCGCGATCACGCGTTTCGCCCCTTGCGTCAGCAGGGCGCGGGTCAGGCCGCCGGGACCGGGGCCGATCTCGAGAATGGTCGCTTCCTCAAGTGGACCGGCGGCGCGGGCGATCTTGCCGGTGAGATTGAGATCATACAAAAAATTCTGACCAAGCGACTTTTTCGCGGCAAGTTCATATTTGGCCACCACTTCGCGCAGGGGCGGCAATTCGAATGGCAAATCATCGCTCACAGCCGCGCCCGCGCCATGCGGCCGGCAAGGGCCAGCGCCTCGGCAAGGCTGGTGGTTCTGGCCCTGCCGGTTCCGGCGAGATCGAAGGCTGTGCCATGATCCGGCGAGGTGCGGATGAAGGGCAGGCCAAGGGTGACATTGACGCCGCTGTCGAAGGCCAGGGTTTTGACCGGGATCAAGCGCCTGGTCGTGATACATGCAGATCGCGGCGTCATAGGTTTTGCGCGCTTCGGCGTGGAACATGGTGTCGGCGGAAAAGGGTCCGCTGGCGAGGAAACCCCGCGCGGCCAGGCGGAAAACCGCAGGCGCGATGATGTCGATGTCTTCCCGGCCCAGGGCGCCGTTTTCGCCGGCGTGCGGATTGAGGCCGGAAAAGGCCAGCCGCGGCTCGTCGATGCCAAAATCCCGCCGCAGCGCCTGCCCGACAATGGCGCCGATTTCCACGAGGTCATCGGTGGATAGCAGCGCGGATACCTGCGCCAGCGGGACGTGGATGGTGGCGGGCACGACGGCAAGCTCGCGCGACCAGATCATCATCACCGGGCGGACGGAGCCGCCAAATTTTTCGCGCGCCAACGCACCCAGAAATTCCGTATGGCCGGGGTGAGGAAACCCCGCCTGGTAGAGCACGGATTTGGCAATCGGATTGGTGACGATGGCGGCGGCCCGGCCCTGCGCGACAAAATCGACACCGCGAGAAATCGCTTCGATCGTCGCCGGGGCGTCGGCCGGATCGGGGCGGCCCGGCGCGCCCGCGACTTTGGCCTGCAGCGGAACCACGGGCAAGCCCTGCTGTGAAATTCGAGGCGGCGTCTTCCGGCGTCGATAAGATGGGCTTGACGTCAAGGCCGAGCAGCGCCGCGCGGCGGTTCAGAAATTCGGGATCGGCCAGAATGAAGAAAGGCCAGGAATCGTTGGAATTCGCGCCTGCACGGCGCCGGCCCGGATCGAGGCATAAAGCGCCAGCGCGATGTCGGGGCCGATGCCGGAGGGATCGCCCTGGGTCAGGCAAAGGGGCTTTTGGCCCGTCGTCATGACTTGTTTTTGACGATCACGGCGCTGGCGCGCAGCTCCTGATAGAGCTTTTCCGCGTCCCGTTCGATCATGCGCGAGAGGATGCGCTCCCGCGCCGCATCTTTCACAGCGTCGTCCTTGGCGGCGGCGCGCTCACACACGGCGAGCGAAACGATGCCGTTGCTGTCCCGGCTCGGCGGCGTCAAATGGCCGATTGGCGTCTTGTTGAGGAGGGCGACGAATTGGTCGCCCAATTGCGAGGAACTGCGCGTAACCGGCTCACGCACCACAAGATTTTGGAATTCGGAAGTCAGTTTGGGTCCGCTGACGCAATCGGTGAAACGCGCGCGTCAGGCTTTGCATCTCCTTGGCCGCCGCCTGAAGTCCGGCCACGCCCGACGAGGCCGGCACGGTAATGAGCACCTGTCGCAGGGTAAAGCTCTGCTGGCTCTTCAACTTGGGATCGCGGGCGATCTCCGCTTGGACGTCGGCTTCGCTGACGTCCACCGCACGGTTGCGCGCGCGGGCATACATATTGAACCCCTGATGGATCGAGAGGAAATTTTCCAGATGCTTCTTGTCGACTCCCGATTTTTGCAGACGGGCGGCGAGAACCTCGCTGGTGACATGGGCCTTTTCAGCATAATAGGTCATGGTCGGACCAAGTTCCGACCCGCTGATCTTGATATTGTATTTGTTGATTTCGCCCGCTTCCAGACGCGACTGGATCAGGCTGTCAAGAGCGGACGAGCCGCCCTGTCCGAGCGCCGACAGCAGCTTGGCGCGCTCGGCGACGTCGGTGTTGGTGACCGGATCGCCGTTGATGGTGGCGACAATGGATTGCGCCCGCGCTCCCGGCGCCAAGGACATCAGGCTGCACAGCGCCACAACGGCTAAAGTCCTGCCGCGAGAGCGGCGCGAAATGCGCCAAGTGAATTTCGGTTCGACATCGAAAACATGCCTGTCATCCGTCCCTCTGAAGCCGACCTTGCAAAGCTGCAGCTTTGCGGCGGAGATCGGCGCAATGAACTCGAAAAAGTGGTTTAATTATAGCGGACGCCATCCTGGATCTGCGAGGGGGTCAAGGCGATCGGCGCCTTGATGTCGCCCAGCGTGCGCAGGTCGAGCGTCAGCAGCAAGGTGGCGTTGCGCGTATAAACCGGCGGGTTGCCGAAATTATCCGAGATGGAATTGATGTAATTCAGTGTCAACTTGGTGCAGTCGTCGGCATAGCCGACGCCGATACCATAGCTCGCGATCGAGAAGACCGGCGCCGGCGCCGTCAGCACCGCCGGGTAATAATAGTGCCGCGACAGGTCGAAATTGATGCTGCCCGTCATGAAATAATGCTGGAGCACGTCGTAGCGCGTCGAGAATTGCAGGCCTTCGCGACGGTAGATATAGCCGATCAACGGTTGCGCCTCGTAATCGGCGAACTGGGTGGTGAAATGCAGCGGTCCGTAATTGGCCGTGGCCATCGACATCGAATCGCGCCAGCGCCCAGGTCGCCTGATCGAACTGCGCCTTGGCGACAAAGCTATAGGCCGAACTCGGCGTATAGCTGATCCGCGAGACGTAGTTGGACGCCCTTGTCTGGAGTCCGGACTCGAGGCCGATATTGGCGGCGTCGGGCTGTGAGAAGGGGTTGATGCCGGCCAATTGATACGACTCGCCAGCCATGGCGTTGATCGTGCCATATTGTTTCATGTCCAGTGTGAATTGAGCGCCGTAATTGGCCCGCACGCCGGTCTCGAAACGGTCGTAGCCGGAATATTTGTTCCATTCGAACAGGTTGGAGTCGTCGAACACCAGGCTCTGGGCGTCGAGATTGACCAAGGTATTGGTGTTCTGGCCATTCGGTCGCGCGATGACCTGGGCGATCGGCTCGATCACCAGATTGCCGATCGGCGTCTTGCTCAACAGGGGATAGCGCCATTCCACGCCAACGCCCGGCGTCACATAGCCATTGCCTTGATTGTTATTCTGCAGGAAATTGCTCTGATACGCGTTGGAAATCGTATCGGACACGCCATTGCCGGTGAATGTATCGCTGTAGGATGTGTTGTAGTTCAGATAATTGCCGTTGGCCCGCGCGAAGGCGAAGGGCGTCCAGACTTCACCGATCGGATCGATGAATTTGCGTTGCCATGAGAGTTGCACCGTGCCGGTGTTGTATTGGCCGCCGATGCCGCGCAACAGACAGTCGTTCTGGTTGTAATCCGGCGTGCCCGACTTGGTCTGGCAAACGGGATAGAGGCCATAGACGCGGTCGAGCGAAATCGCGCCGATCTGCTGATAGGAGGCGAGCGTCGCCGAAGAACCGGTGAAATTGGCGTCGATTTCGAGTTGGCCGCCAATGCCAAAAGTCTTGTCCGGAGCCAGGTCGATGGTCTTGTTGTAATCGAGCAACGGCGCGACGTTGGTCATCTGCGGCTGCAGATCCGAATTGGCCAGACCCTGGAAGGCGACGCCGCGCAGATCGAAATAGCCGCGGTCGCCTTGACCGGTCAGGAAAACGGTCGAAGCGGTTTCGCGGAAGAAATTGCCCCCGCTCACCGGATTGGGCAGGCCGTAGTCGTTGAGGAACCATTTGTCGGACACGCGAAGGATGTCCCAGCCGAATTTCCAGTCCTGGCTCAGCCAGATCGCGCCCCGCGACTGGACCTCGCCGCGATTGGTGATATCGCCGGAGCCCCAGGGCTGCACGGCGAAGGCGGCGTCATTCTTCTGGTGAATGCCGCTCGCCTCGATCTGGTAATAGCCATTTTCCAGACGATGGCGGAATTCAATATCGCCGAAAGCGCCTTGCTGGGTCAGGTACTCCGGCGTGAAGGTCACGTCCATGTTCGGCGCGATCGCCCAGAAATAGGGAGTTCCAATGCCGGCTCCAGTCGTGGACCGGTAGAGGATGCGCGGCGCGAGGAAGCCGGACTGGCGCGTCACGCTCGGGTCGGCGGCCGACATGAAGGGAATATAGGCGATCGGCACGCCGTAAAGCTCGAACCAGGCATGCTCGTAATAGAGCATCTGCTCGTCGTTCTTGTGGATGACTTTTTCGGCGCGCAGCCGCCACAAGGGCGGGCGTTCGGGATGTTCGGCGCAACTCGGGCAGGCCGTATAGGTGCCCTTTTCAAAGACCGTGGTGTTGGCGTCGATCTTTTCCGAGCGCGTGGCGCTCAAATGGGTTTTTTCCTTGGTGTCGGCGCGCACAGTGTCGACGAAACCCTGCTTGAAGTCGCCGGTCAGCTCCATCCTGTCGGCATGGGTCACCGATCCGTCCGTGTCCGTCAGCTTGACGGCGCCCTCGGCCAGCACGCGGCCGGTTTCCTTGAAATAGGTGACGCGATCGGCTTCGAGGGTCTTGCCCTTGTAATAGATCTGGGCGTCGCCCTCGGCGGTGACGGACTTGGCCTTGTCGTCATAGACAACGCTGCCCGCCTCGACGACCATCGGGCTTTTCTTGTCGGTTGACAGCGGCGCCGGCGAAGCGGTCGTTGATCGTCGCGTGCGGGGGCGTCGCAGTCTGCGCCGCGGCGGGCAGGGCGAGAAAAACCGCCGCGCCAAGCGCAGCAAGGCTGACGCTGGAAAACAGTCCGCGCGAAAATTGCCCCGAGCGACGGCGACGGGCCGTGCTGAAGTCTTCCCGGTGCTGGCAGATACGCGCCATCAACCGTCCTCGCGATTCAATAAAGTCAATGCGCCCAACATGTTAGCGACGATCGCCGGCGTCCAGGCGGCGACAGGCGCGCTGAGCACCCCCGCTCCTCCGAGATCGGAAATCAGTTTGGTGGCGACATAAAGCACGAAGCCGGCGCCGACGCCACCCAAAACCAATATGCCCACACCGCCCATGCGGGAGAGCTTCAGCGAAAAAGCGGCGGCGATCAGCACCATGGCCGCCAGCAGCAAGGGCAGTGCAAGGAGAGATTGAAAACGCAAACGATACCCCACTGCGTCCAGCCCCGCGTCTTCCGTATCCTCCACCACACGCGGCAAGGACCAGAATGGCACCGATTCGGGCGAGACGAAACTCTGCACGACCTGACTTGGGAGCAGGTTAGTCGCAAGGTGGTAAATATCTAGCGAACGCGGATCGAGTCCCGGCGCGGTAATTGACGCATGGGAAAGGAGCCATTCGTTGCCGACCATCCGCGCCTGTTCGGCGTCGACGCGCTCCAGAAAACGTCCCTTCGGATCGAAAACATAAGCCGTGACGGGGGCGAGCGTCAGTCCCGCATCGGACGAGGCCCAGGACGCCATGATGGATTGGCCGTCCTTGCTCTTCTGGCGAATCCACAGGCCCGTGCCGTGCCCAGCGTTTCGCGACTTGAAAATATCTGTTTCGATCGAATCGGCGCGCTGGCGCATCAGCGCCGACGCCGGATTATAGATGCCGATGGCGAAAAGTCCGATCGCCAGCGCCGCCAGCAGCGGTGGCGTCAGAAATTGCCATACCGACACGCCGGCGGCGCGCGCCACCACCAGCTCCAGCTTGCGAGTGAGACCGATGAAGGCCGACATGGCGCCAAACAACACCGCGAAAGGCAGGACCTGCTCGGAAACGGCCGGGGTGCGCAACAGTGACAAACCGGCGACCAGTGCAGCGCTGGCGTTGGGATTGTCGCCGGCGCGACGCAGCATTTCGACGAAATCGACCATGTAGATCAGGCCGAAAATCGTGAAAAACACCACAGCGACGCTCTTGACGAAACGCGATCCCAGATAAAGGCCTAAGGTGCGTCCGATCATTCAGGCCGCCGGCGCAAGCGCGGCGCGCGGGCGCCGGAACAAAGGAGGGAAAGACGCGCGGAACGCGTAAAGCGCGGCCAGACAGCAGCCCGCGAGCGGCAGGGCATAGGCCAGCGGCACGGCGCTCGCCTCGCGCGCCATCATGGCGGAGGCGCCGAAACCGCCAACCCGCAAGGCAAGCGTGCACAGAACCGCGACCGACATGGCGAGGCCGCGGTTTTGACGTGTGGTGCGCGGCGCGCCGAGCGCAGCGAAAGCGATCATGCCCATGGCCAATGCATAGAGCGGCGCGATGAATCGTTCATGAAGCTCGGCGCGGAAGCGTCCCTCATTGGCCTTCACATAGGAGTCGTTGGCGTCGATCTGCATCAGGTCCTGCGTCGAGCGCTCGCGCGGCCGCAAGGGCGCGCCGTCGCCGTGCGAACCGAAATGCGCCAGGTCGAGGGCGTAGGAATCGAACACGATCATCGCCGGCGTTCGCGTTCTTGTCCTGCCGCTGGATTGTCCCGGTTTGAAGGACGAGGAAATTTTGGTCGCCCAGTTTGGCGGCGATGCCGGTCTCGGCGAGATAGACGTTGTTCTGGCCTTCCTCGCGGACGTCGTTCATGAAAATGCCGAGCAATTCGCCGCCCGGGCCGCGATCGCGATAGTGAAAGATCAGACCGGGCTCGAGTCCGTTGAAGGCGCCGGGCCGCACGATTCGCGTCAGGAAATCCGACTGCACTTCGCTGATCGCGTCGCGCATGGCGCGAAAACTCGCCGGCATGGCCCATAGCGACATCAAGCCGGAAAACAGCGCCGTCGCGACGATCAGCGCCGCATAGGGCCGGAATAATTGGGCCGACGACATGCCGGCCGCCGCAGTGACCACCAATTCGCTGTCGCCGTTAAGCTTGTTGAGCGAAAAAAGCGTGGCGATGAACAATGCGATCGGCGCGATGACCATGACCAGAGAGGGAATGATCAGGCTGGTGACGTGAAAGAACACGATCAGCGACTGACCCTTGGTGGTCATCAGGTCGAAATCCTTCATCGCCTGGGTGAGCCAGATCACAGCCGTCAGAATGCCCAAGGTCGCCAGAAAGGCTGACGCGGCGGTCCTGAAAATATAGCGTTCGATGAGGGTCATGTCTCGCTTTCGATCCCGCCTCGTATGCATGCCTGCGCTGGTATCACGAAGCTTTAGATCAAATCATCGCGCTGTTCCAGATCGGCTCGACAGCCGTGTTCGAGCGAAGGTTCTGCGTCTTTCGCTGGCAATGGCGGCAATTCAATGTCATGCGGGTTTTTTGGCCGTGAACTTTTGCTCGCCGTCCGCATTCCATTGATAATATCTTCGGAAATTATCTTCGCATTGACCGTTTTCGCCCCGCCGTCGCATAGTGCGTCCATCCTGTTCCGCCGCGAAACCGGCGGGCTACTCCCCACGATTCCCGCCGGGCCGCACGACGCGTCGGGCAGGGCGTTGTTTCGCACGAGGTTTACATGTCCGGGTCCGTTTCCATCGGCGTCGTCACTCTCGCGGAAGCCCTGTCGGCGCCGCCCGACGAAGCGGGGCATGTGCTGGTGGTTTTCACCGATGGCGCGCTCGCTCTCGGTGAAGCCTCCGCTTCCGCGCTTGGCCAAGCCGCGGGCCTGCTGGGGCGCGCGGCTGAAATCGCCGGCTACAAGGGCAAGATCGGCTCCAGCCTCGACATTCTGGCGCCGGCTGGTCTCGCGGCCCAACGGCTGCTGGCGCTGGGAACCGCGCCGGAAAAGGCGGGCGACAAGATCGACTACCTGCGCCTCGGCGGCGCTGTCGCGTCCAAGCTCGGCAAAGCCAGGCAGGCGCGAATCCTGTTCGATTTCGCGACTGCGCCGGAAGATCTGGCCAAAGCCGCCGCTGATTTCGCGCTCGGCCTGCGCCTTCGCTCCTACAAGTTCGACCAGTTCAAGACCAAGAAGAGCAAGAAGGACGAGACGGAGCCCTCCGGTCCGGTCGATATCCGTCTCGCCGCCGCCGACGCCAAGACCCTGACCGACGCCATCGCCAGCGTGCAGGGCGTCGCCGACGGCGTCGATCTGGCGCGCGACCTGGTCAACCAGCCGCCGAACTCATCTATCCCGAATTCTTCGCCCAAAAGACCAAGGAACTGGAGAAGCTCGGCGTCGACATCGAGATCCTCGACGTTCCGGCGATGGAGGCGCTGGGCATGCGCGCGCTGCTCGGAGTGGGGCAGGGCTCGGCGCGGCCGAGCCGCGTGGTCCTCATGCGCTGGAACGGCGGCGCCAAGGACGCGCAGACCGCTGGCCTTCGTCGGCAAGGGCGTGTGCTTCGATTCGGGCGGCATTTCGCTAAAGCCCGGCGCCGGCATGGAGGACATGAAGGGCGACATGGCGGGCGCAGCCTGCGTCGTCGGCCTGATGCACGCCTTGGCGACGCGCAAGGCCAAAGCCAACGTCGTGGGCGCCATCGGACTGGTGGAAAACATGCCCGACGGCGCCGCCCAGCGGCCCGGCGACATCGTGACCTCCATGTCCGGCCAGACCATCGAAATCATCAATACCGACGCGGAGGGGCGGCTGGTGCTGGCCGACGTGCTGTGGCACGTCCAGAGCGCCTGCAAGCCGGCCTTCATGATCGATCTCGCCACACTCACCGGCGCGATTCTGGTGGCGCTCGGCCAGGAATACGCCGGGCTGTTCAGCAATAATGACGAATTGGCCGAACGCCTGACCCAGACGGGGATCAAGACCGGCGAAAAGCTGTGGCGCTTTCCGCTCGGCGCGGTCTACGACAAGATGGTCGATTCCAAATTCGCCGACATGAAGAACACCGGCGGCCGCCATGCCGGATCGATCACCGCCGCGCAGTTCATCCAGCGATTCGTCAACGACACGCCCTGGGCGCATCTCGATATCGCGGGAACCGGCATGTCGGCGCCGACCAGCGACCTCAACCAGAGCTGGGGCTCCGGCTGGGGCGTGCGCCTGCTCGACCGCCTCGTTGCGGATTTCTATGAAAAATAATGCCCGAAATCTGGTTCTACCAACTCCAGCGGCGCACGCTCGATCAGGTTCTCCCCAATCTGATCGAGCGCACGATTCAGCGCGGCTGGCGTTCGGTGGTGCAGGCGAAGACGCCCGAAAGGCTGGCAGCGCTCGACGCCCTGTTGTGGACCTATGCCGAGGACTCTTTCCTGCCGCATGGGTCCGAGGCGACGGCGATCCGCAATGGCAGACCGTCTGGCTGACCTTGGGGGCTGAAAATCCCAATGGCGCGCAGGTCCGCTTTCTGGTCGAGGGCGCCGCCGCCGAGCCTTTCGCGGATGCCGATTACCAGCGGCTGATTCTGCTGTTCGACGGGCGGGACGACGCCGGTCTCGCCGACGCGCGGGCGCAATGGAAAATGCTTCGCGAGCGCGAGGCCAAGCTGTCCTATTGGGCCGAAACGGAAGAGGGCGGCTGGCGCCAGCAGGCGTGAGCGGCGCCGCGCGGCGTGGCAAATTTACCATACCGACCATTTCTCCTGCGTCCTGTTGTCACAATTTGGCCATGCGTCGCATTTTTGCCTCATTGTGACGGCCTAGGTGCAGCCTGTCGCGTTTCCGCCTGCTGCGCGTGAACGCCCCGCAAATCGAAGGGGTTTACCATTTGCTTCAATCAATTGGTTACTTCCATGGCGCAATGTGCCTGACCATGACCTCTTTCGCCGCATTTCCGACGTTTCGACCGGTCGCCATCATGAACACCGTCCGTCCCCCCATGCGGAAAGCCGCCTTGGGCCTGATCGCGCTGGCAGGCGCTTTCGCGCTGGGCGGCTGCGCCCAATCGCCCGTCAGCCAGGGGAAGCAGCGTCACGCCAAGGAATATTTTCCGGAAAGCCTTTATGGCCGCGCCAGCGCGCGCGTGGTCGCCGATGGCGAGCCCGTGCCGAAGGGCGGCGGTCAATATCTGGTTGGACACGCCTATACGGTGGCCGGCCATACTTATGTGCCGAGCGAGAAAAAATACGCCGCCGTCGGTCTTGCCTCCTGGTATGGCGACGCCTTTCACGGCCGCCGCACCGCCAATGGCGAAGTCTACGACAAATACGGCGTCACGGCGGCGCATCCGACCATGCCGCTGCCGAGCTATGCGCGCGTGACCAATCTGCGCAATCATCGCTCGATCATCGTGCGCGTCAACGATCGCGGCCCCTACCACGACAACCGCGTCATGGACCTTTCCGCGATGGCGGCGGAGGCGCTGGCTTACAAATCGGTCGGCACGGCCAGGGTGAAGGTCGAATATGTCGGCCATGCCTCGATCGCCGGCTCCGACGATCGCAAGCTGCTCGCCACCTTGCGGGTCGATGGCGCGCCGGCGCAGCTCGACGATTTCGCCTATTCGCCGACGCGCATCGCCGAGCAGCAGGACGATCTGCCGCATCGCCCGGCGGAGCCCGATCGCCAGAGCGAACGCCTCGCCCTGCAACAGCCGGAAAGTGTGCAGGCCGAGCAGGCGGCGCCTTTGGCGCAACAAGCGGCGCCATTGCCGCCGCAACGGCCAATCCGTGCGGCCGAGAGCGACGTCGAAACTCGCGCCGAGGCTGCGGTCGAACCGCCGATGCCGCCGCAACGCGTCGCTCTCGCCGACACGACGCCTTCGACCGCCTTGCCGCATAATCCGCCCTTGCCGCCGCAACGGCCCTATGATCTCGGCGCGACGAAAACGATTTCGGTCGCCCGCCGCTGATTTGAGCGCAATCGTCGCAGGGATCTGGCAAGATCGGCCGAAACGGCCTATCTGTCCTTCTGTCCCGCTTCCGCGACGAGGGTTTTCCTTGCGATTTCATCCGTTGCCCTTGTTAAGGCTCTGCGTCTCCCTCGCCCTGGTCCCTTTGTCGCCGTTGGTCTGCGCCGCGCCCGCTCTGGCGCAGGCGATGACCACCGTCGCGCCCCATGCTTTGGTGATGGATTTCGACACGCGCAGCGTGCTGCTGGAGAAAGCCGCCGACGATGCGGTCCCCCCGGCCTCGGTCAACAAGCTGATGACGGCCGAACTGGTGTTTCGCGACCTGAAAAAGGGCGCGATCACACTCGACACGCCGGTCTATATTTCCGAACGCGCCTGGAAGGGCGGCTCCGGCGGAACCTCGATGTTCGCCCGCGTCAACACCAATATCCGCGTCGAGGATCTTCTGCGCGGCCTGATTGTGCAGTCGGGAAATGACGCGGCCATCGCGCTGGCGGAAGCCATCGGCGGCTCCGAAGCCAATTTCGCGGCGATGATGAACGTCCGCGCGGCGGAACTGGGCCTGACCAAGTCGCATTTCACCAATTCCTGGGGCGGCGGCGATCCAGCCCAGGTGGTTTCCGCGCGCGACATGGCGAGCCTCGCGGAACACCTCATCCGCACCTATCCCGAATATTATCATTTCTTCGGCGAGAAGGAATTCACCTGGAGCAAGATCCGCCAGCTCAATCGCAATCCGATCCTGTTCATGGACGTCAATGGCGACGGGCTCAAGGTCGGCAATCTGCCGGATCAGGGCTATAATCTGGTCGGCTCGGCGGTGTCCGGCGGCCAAAGGCTGATCGTCGTCATCCTCGACGCCAAGACCGCCAAGGAGCGGGCCGAAGAGGCGCGGCGCCTGTTCAACTGGGGTTTTCATGGTTTTGAGGCCAAGGCGCTGTTCGCCGCCGGCGAAACCATCGGCGGCGCGAAAGTTTATGGCGGCGACAAGACCGAAGTTTCGCTGGTTTCGGACACCCCCGTGCGGCTGCTGGCGGCGCGAGGCTCGGCCGAAAAGCTGACCGGCAAGATCGTTTACATGGGGCCGCTGATCGCGCCGGTGGCGGCGGGCCAGACCGTGGCGCGGCTCAAGATTTACCGGGGAACAACGCTGGCGCTCGACGCGCCGCTGAAGACCGGCGAAGAGGTGCAGCAGGGGCCTTTGATCCAGCGCGCCCGCGACGCCGCCATGGAGTGGGGGCTGCAGCTTTTCCACAAGGGCATGGACAAAGCCCTCCATCTGGCGCCCAAAAAACCCGACGCGCTGACGTAACAGCCGCGCATTGAGCAGGTATAAATGAAAACGGCCTCCCGCGTTGGGGGAAGCCGTTTTTTTGCCTCTGAAGGGCGGAACTCGACCTCGCGCGCATTGCGCGCAATAGGCAGATTTCGTGATCGGGGGGGGCGTCACGCCGCTTTCGACGATACAATCTAGACGCCGCAGGTTTACGCCCCCGTGTCCGGAAAATGAATTTTTGGTCATCTTTGACGCGGCAGCGCAACACGCTAGGCGAGGCGCCCGTTTCGCGTTATGACGGGTTAAACGTGGCGAGACCCAATTGCATAACGAGCGTTTCATCACTTTCGAAGGCGGCGAGGGCGCGGGCAAATCGACACAGATTCGCCTGCTCGCGCGCGCGCCTGCGCGAAATTGCGCGCGAAGTCGTGGTGACGCGCGAACCGGGCGGCACGCCGCTGGCCGAAAAGCTGCGGGCCTTCATCCTTGCCGGCAAGGCGCGCGAATTCGGCGCTCTCGGCGAAGCCGTGCTGTTTTCCGCCGCCCGCATCGACCATATCGACCAACTGATCCGGCCGGCGCTGGCGCGCGGCGCCATCGTGCTCTGCGACCGCTTTGCGGATTCGACCCGGGCCTATCAGGGCGTCAAAGGCGGCGTTGCGCCGGGGCAATTGGCGGCGCTCGAAAAAGTCACGCTGGCCGGGCTGACGCCGGGCATGACCTTCATCCTCGACCTGCCGCCCCAGATCGGGCTGGAGCGGGCCAACAGGCGACGCGGCGGCGGCGAGGCCGACCGTTTCGAGGGCGAGGCGCTGGATTTTCACGCGCAATTGCGCGCCCGATTCCTCGAAATCGCCCAGCGCCGAGCCGCAGCGCTGCCGGGTGATCGACGCCGCACGTCCGGCCGAAACCGTCGCCGAACTCGATATGGTCGGCGTTTTCCGCGCAACAGGGATTTGCGACCGGCGCGGGCTTGAAGCGATGGGCGTGAAATCATGGCCGTGAAGTCTCGGGCCGAGGCGCCGCCGGAAAGCGACCGCTTCGCTCCCGCCCCGCATCCGCGCGACACGCATGTCCTGTTCGGCCACGAGACGGCGGAGGCCGAGTTCCTCGACGCCTGGCGCGCCGGACGCTTGCCTCACGCCTGGATTCTCGGCGGTCCGCAAGGCATCGGCAAGGCGACGCTGGCCTGGCGCATGGCCCGCTTTCTCGCCGCCCATCCCGATCCCTCGACGCCCCTGGCGCAACAGGCAAAAGACCTCGGCCTCGATCCCGCCCATCCGGTTGCGCGAAAAATTTCGGCCTTGTCCTTTGGCGATCTCGCGCTGTTGCGGCGCGAATGGAATGAGAAGACCAAGAAGCATTTCACCCGCATCGGCGTCGATGAGGTGCGCCGGGCGATCCATATTTTCGAGCAGGCGGCGGGCGAGGGCGGCTGGCGCATGGTGATCGTCGACAGCGCCGACGATCTTAACCCCAACAGCGCCAACGCCCTGTTGAAAATGATCGAGGAGCCGCCGCCGCGCAGCCTGTTCCTGATCGTGGCGCATCAGCCGGGGCGAATCCTGCCCACCATCACATCGCGCTGCCGCCGGCTGATCCTCAAGGGCTTACCCCCGGGCAGACCGAGGCCGCCGCGCGCGCCGCGCTCGACGCGGCGGGCGAAAAGGCCGACCCGGACGCCCTTTCCCGCGCTTGCGCCCGGGCGAATGGTTCTCCGCGGGAGGCTCTGCGGTTGCTGTCCGAGTCCGACGCCGCCTTCGATGGCATGGTCGATCGAGGGCTGGCGCAATTGCCGAGAATCGACTGGAAAATCGCGCACAGGCTCGCCGATGCCACTTTTGGCCGCGATGGCGAAACCCAGTTCGACGCCTTCCTGAACGCCGTCTTCGCCTGGCTGGGAAACGCGTTGCGCCAAAACCTGCAATCGCCCGCCCAGGCCCATCCTTACGCCGTGGCGTGGGAGACGCTGGAGCGCGACGCGCGCGATCTGCAAACTTACAATCTCGACAAAAGGGCCTTTGTGCTGCTGGTCTTTTCCACACTGGCGGAGGCGGAAAGCGCCGCCCGCGCGGCCTGCTGAACAATCATGCATCAGCCCCTCATCCTGAGGAGCCGCTGAAAGCGGCGTCTCGAAGGATGGGCGTCACCCCCAAATTTGCGAAACAAATTCGAGGCCCGTTTGACCGAAAATTTCCAATATCGCCTGCTCGCCCGGGACGGCGGCGCCCGTCTGGGCGAGATCACCATGCCGCGTGGAAACATCCGCACGCCCGCCTTCATGCCGGTCGGCACCGCCGCCACCGTCAAGGCCATGTATCCCGAACAGGTGCGGGCGCTCGGCGCCGACGTGGTGCTCGGCAATACCTACCACCTGATGCTGCGTCCCGGCGCGGAGCGCGTCGCGGCGCTGGGCGGGCTGCACAAGTTCATGAACTGGCCCTATCCCATCCTGACCGACAGCGGCGGCTTCCAGGTCATGTCGCTGTCGAAACTGCGCAAGCTGGACGAGAATGGCGTGACCTTCCAGTCGCATATCGACGGCGCCAAGCATGTGCTGACGCCGGAACGCTCGATGGAGATCCAGCGCCTGCTCGGCGCCGACATCCAGATGCAATTCGACGAATGCGTGAAACTGCCTTGCTCGCCTGAAGAGGCGGAGCGCGCCATGCGCCTGTCGCTGCGCTGGGCCGAGAGGTCGCGCAAGGCTTTTGGCGACGCAACCGGGCCGCGCCTGTTTCGGCATCGTGCAGGGCGGGGCTTCGCCCGAGCTGCGCGTCGAAAGCGCGCGGGCCTTGGCCGGCATGGGTTTTGACGGCATGGCCATCGGCGGGCTGGCGGTGGGCGAACCGCAGGACATCATGCTGGCGATGATCGAAGCCGTCATGCCGCATCTGCCCGAGGACCGGCCACATTACCTGATGGGCGTCGGCTCGCCTGACGATCTGATCGAATCGGTGGCGCGCGGGATCGACATGTTCGATTGCGTCATGCCGACCCGCGCCGGGCGTCACGGGCTGGCCTATACGCGCTGGGGCAAGCTCAACCTGCGCAACGCCCGCCATGCCGACGATCCGCGTCCGCTCGACGCCAATTCTCCTGTCCGGCGGCGCGCGACTATTCCCGCGCCTATCTGCACCATCTGATGCGCTGCGAGGAAATTCTGGGGATGATGCTGCTGACCTGGGTCAACCTGGCCTATTACCAGGATCTGATGGCCGGCATGCGCGCCGCCATCGCGGAGGGCCGTTTCGACGATTTCCGCCGCCAGACCAAGGAAGATTGGGGCAGGGCCGGGGAGGCCGGATCAGCGCCCGTAAAAAAGAAAGAGCGGAAAGACCCGATGGTCTTTCCGCTCGCCTCGCCTTGTCCTATCTCGCATCGGAGAGCCGAATTCGGACATCTCCCAATGGCGCCTTACGGCGCTCTTCCGATGCGGATAACGTCCTCCCACGACTTGGACTTGCAAGCACGCGCCGTTTTCGGCTGCGTCGCCCCTTTCGGAATGCGTCGCAACGTTAAGCGATCAACATTCGCGTTGTCATCTGCGTTTTGGTCCGTCTTAGGAAAATCTGTTCCCAATTTTGTTATCTGTGACAATTTGTCACGTCGAAACGCCTATGGACGCCGATTTTCGGCATGTCGCGTAAAAGCCGTCTGTCCTTGCCACGACGCCATGCTTCGCCTATCGAGACGCTTCGACAGGACAAAGCCATGACTCCCTTAGCACGACAGACATCCGCCAGCATCACGACAAGGTCTTGATCGTCGATTTTGGTTCTCAAGTGACGCAACTCATCGCCCGGCGGGTGCGCGAGGCTGGGCGTCTATTGCGAGATCGCGCCTTTCCAGAAGGCCGCCGAGGCTTTCGAGCAGATCAAGCCCGGCGCCATCATCCTGTCGGGAGGCCCGGCTTCCGTGACCGAGCCCGGCTCGCCGCGCGCGCCGCAGGCGATCTTCAACTCCGGCCTGCCGATCCTGGCGATCTGCTACGGCCAGCAGACCATAGCCGCGCAGCTCGGCGGCGCCGTCGAGGGCGGCCATCATGCCGAATTCGGCCGCGCCAATGTCGAAATCGTCGAGGACTCGGCCCTGTTCGACGGCGTGTGGCAGGTCGGCGGCGAATATCCGGTCTGGATGAGCCACGGCGACCGCGTGACCCGCCTGCCGGACGGCTTCACCATCAAGGCGCGCAGCGCCAACGCGCCCTTCGCCGTCGCTTCCGACGAGAAGCGGCGCATTTTCACCACCCAGTTTCATCCCGAAGTCGTCCATACCCCCGACGGCGCCAAGCTGCTGTCCAATTTCGTCCACAAGGTCGCCGGCCTCAAATCCGACTGGACCATGGCGGCTTTCCGTGGCGAGGCGGTCAAGGCCATCCGCGAGCAGGTGGGGCAGGGGCGGGTGCTGTGCGGCCTGTCCGGCGGCGTCGATTCGGCGGTGGCCGCCGTGCTGATCCATGAAGCCATCGGCGAAAACCTTACCTGCGTCTTCGTCGATCACGGCTTGCTGCGGCAGGGCGAGGCGGAAGAGGTGGTGACCCTGTTCCGCGACCATTACAATATTCCGCTGGTCCATGTTCAGGCCGAAGACCTGTTCATCGACGCGCTGGAAGGCGAGGCCGATCCCGAGACCAAGCGCAAGACCATCGGCCGCCTGTTCATCGAGACCTTTGAGGCCGAGGCCAAGAAAATCGCCTCCGACGGACGCGGGGCGCCGGAATTTCTGGCGCAAGGCACGCTTTATCCCGACGTGATCGAAAGCGTGTCCTTCACCGGCGGGCCTTCGGTGACGATCAAGAGCCACCATAATGTCGGCGGCCTGCCCGCGCGCATGAACATGAAGCTGGTCGAGCCGCTCCGCGAACTTTTCAAGGACGAAGTGCGCGCGCTGGGCCGCGAACTCGGCCTGCCGGACGCTTTTGTCGGCCGGCATCCGTTCCCCGGCCCCGGCCTCGCCATCCGCTGCCCCGGCGGCGTGACCCGCGAAAAGCTCGACATTTTGCGCAAGGCCGATGCGGTTTACCTCGACGAAATCCGCAAGGCCGGGCTTGTACGACAAGATCTGGCAGGCTTTCGCCGTGCTGTTGCCGGTGCGCACGGTGGGCGTGATGGGCGACGGCCGCACCTATGATTTTGTCTGCGCCCTGCGCGCCGTGACGTCGGTCGATGGCATGACGGCGGATTTCTTCCCCTATGACATGGATTTCCTCGGCCGCGCCGCGACCCGCATCATCAACGAGGTCAAGGGCGTCAACCGCGTGGTCTATGACGTGACGAGCAAGCCGCCGGGGACGATTGAGTGGGAGTAGGGCTGCATTGCCTTGGCCCCGTCATTGCGAGCGAAGCGAAGCAATCCATGGCTTGCGGTTGTGGCCAGGGTGGATTGCTTCGCTTCGCTCGCAATGACGACCCTGGTTCAGGTCAGGCGAAGAATTTTGAGGCCGGCGACGCCACGGCTTCGTGGAGTGCGAGACAATGGCGCATGATGTTTGAGCGCGACGCCACGAATTGTTTGAGCGGCGTCTCGATATCGTAAAAATAGATATTGGCGATGAAGCCATAGATCGCGGCGTCAATGCTCGGTGGGCTTGGCCCCATGCACGTAACCGCTCGCCGGTATGAGTCGGGCCAGCACGCCGAGATCGCCAAGTCCGCGCGCGAAAACAGCGTCCGGGGCGTGGCGGCCTGATACCCTGGAAATGATAACGCTGAAAATTATAGGCCCGCGCCTTGAGCAGGCCTTCCTCGGTAAGGATCGGGTGCTCTCGCAAAAAAGCGGACTTGAAGGCCGGCCAATACGCGTCGTCTTGCCAGCGCGAGTAAGACATGACCCAGTAGAGATCATCCAGCATCCGCGTGATCAGCAGGTCCTGGTCACGCTCCCGCGACGTCGAGCGCGGCGTCGAGCGTCAGCCCGTATTTCGCGGTGAGAGCGGCGAGGATGGTTTCGCTGTCGCCGATCGCCTCAGCGCCATCGACAATGTAGGGAAGCTGGCCGCGCGGCGCGGACGAGGCGTCGAAAATATGCTCGTGCCGAAACGGCAGGCCTGCCAGGCGCATGAAGGAAAAGACCTTCAGCCCATAGCCGTTATTGTCGGCCACGCCGAAAAGTTCAGGATAGGAGTAAAGCGTAACCATGGCGGCGCGACCCCAAGCCCAAGCTCAAGCCCCAAGCCAACGGCTCCAAATCCTCAGCGCAAAAAAAGGCTCAAATTCTTTTTCGCGGCGTTGATCGTCCAGTACCAGAAGGCGATCTGCGGCAGGACAAGACCGATGCGCGTCAAATCCATCCAGTCCGGTTCGGCCGGAATGGTGAAGGTCAAGGCGCTCGGAGCGGCGGGCGCTGCAGCGGGGCGGGGGCGGCCTCTTCCTGACGCACCCAATGATCGACGCGGCTTTCCGCGCGCGATCCGAGGATGGGCGTCACGTTCGATCGGCTTGTCCTGCGCTGCCGCGCCTTTTGCGGCATAACGATTGAAATGGATTTCCTGCTCATGCGGCCTGCCTTTCGGAAGTGGCGGTAATCAGCTTCGCCAGCCGTTGTATCTCCTTGGCCGCCTCGCTGCGCGGCGCAACCTCAAGCACGGACAAGCCGCGCGCCGCGCTTTCGGCATAGACGACCCGCTGGATCAGGGCTGCGTCGAGCACCTCTGTATCGGGGAATTGATCGAGCGCCGAGACGAAATCGCGCCCGATGGCGGTATTGGCGATCTTGCGGTTGATGACAAAAGCGGCGCGCAGGTTCTCTTTATAGACCCGCGCTTCCCGCACCAGCTGGACCGTCTCGGCGGCGGCCCAGACGTCGTAAGGCGACGGCTGCACCGGAATGAGCACGAAATCGCTCGCCATGATGGCCGCGCGCCCGAGTTCATTGACCCGCGGCGCGCCGTCAATGAGGACGATGTCGTAATTTTTGGCCAGCGCCGGCATTTCGCGGTGGAGGCTGGTCTTGGCCATGCCGACCACGACAAAGGCGGGCTCGGCTTCGCGCGCGGCCGACCAGGCGAGGGCGCTGCCCTGAGGATCGGCGTCGACCAGCAGAACCCGCTGGCCTAATTGGCTGAAACAGGAGGCGAGGTTGACGGCCACCGTCGTCTTGCCGACGCCGCCCTTCTGGTTCAACACGCCAATGATCATCGAGGCCGCCTTTGAAACAAGTCGAAAAGTCCAGACGCGATTCGATACCTCAAGTAATCTCACAAGGCTCTCAGTAAATGGCCGCCTTTGCAAGTCCGTTTCGATCTCCGAGTCGCTCGGCGTTTTTGCTGCGGCCTTCCCAAGCGGGCAGGGATCGGCAACAGGCCTTGTCATTTCGTTCTGGACGCCGCTATTTTGAGGTTCAGCGACGCCAGGATGGAGGTCGGATCATGTCCGTTTGGGATTGGCTCTTGAACCCTGCGGGGCTTACCGCGCATGGATTCTGCCTGAGCTGGGCGCCGGTCTGGTGGCTTTGCACGCCGTGTCCGACGCGATCACCGGATTGGCCTATTTTTCCGTGTCCGCGTCGCTGGCCTATTTTGTGCGGCGACGGCGTGACCTACAATACGGCTGGGTTTTTTATCTTTTCGTCGGGTTTATCCTGGCTTGTGGCGCAACACATCTCATGTCCATCGTCACGCTTTGGCTTCCCGTCTATGGGATCGAGGGCGTGATCAAGGCGGTCACCGCCGATTGCATCGCTCGGGACGGCGATCGTCCTGTGGACGCTGATGCCCAAGCTCATCGCCCTGCCGTCTCCGGCGCAATTGCAGCGTGTCAACCAGGAGTTGCAGGCCAATATCGCCGAGAAGGAGAGCGCCCATGCCTTATTGGAGGACAGCGAAGCGCGAATCCGCGCGATCAACATCGACCTCGAGAGACGCGTCGCCGAAAAAACCGCCGAACTCACCGCTTCCAACCGCCAGTTGGTCACTTCACTCCAGCATCGGGACACGCTCATTCGTGAAGTCTATCATCGCGTGAAAAACAATCTCCAGACGGTCGATGCTCTGATCGCGTCTCAGTCGCGGAGAATTGCCGATGACACGGCAAAGAAAGCGTTGCATGATCTGCGCCAAAGGGTTTACGCCATCGGACTGGTCCACCAGCAGTTGATGGATTCCAACGACCTGAAAACCTTCGACATTGCGCCATTTCTTGAAAATCTCACCCATAATCTCGTCGAGGCGGGATTCCAGCAAGGCGTTGAGATGACCGTTCGATCCATTCCTTTGGCGGTTGGCTTCGACTTCGCCATTCCTTTGGGGCTTCTGGTGACCGAACTGGTGACCAATTCGCTCAAACATGCATTTCCCGACGGCGTTGGTAAAATCGCGGTCGTGCTGGAGCGAAACGACGATGGAAAACTCACCCTCATTGTCTCGGACAATGGAGTAGGCCAGACGAGCGCCAATTCTTTCCCCTATGGCACGAGCCCGGGGCGTGGCATCAACATCATCACCGGCCTGGTCAATCAGCTGAAGGGCAGCCTTGCGATGAGCGGAGAAAAAGGGACGCACACCGAGATTTACCTCTCGACGCCGGTGACGGCTTGAGCGCCTCGGAAACCCTTCAAGACCAGGTCCTCATCGTCGATGACGAGTTCTTGATCGTCATGGGCCTGCAAGACCTGATCGAAGACTTGGGCTGGGAGGTCTGCGCCACCGCCGCCAACGCCGACGACGCGATCGCCGCCGCCCGAAAATATCGGCCCGCGATCGTGCTGATGGACGTGCGCCTCCAAGGCGACAAGGATGGAATCGACGCCGCGCGCGCGATCCAGGAAAGCGTCGGGTCCAAGGTGATTTTCATCACAGGATCGAGAGAGCCGGCGACGCTCGCGCGCATCGAGCAAGGCCATCCGTCGGCGGTATCTGTTCAAGCCGATTTCAGACCGGCAACTCCGGGAAGCCGTCGAAAGCGCCGGACGGCATTAAGACGGCCGCTCACAGGCCCGACGAGACGCGGGCGGATTGCAGCGCTAATCTAAGTTCCATAATAATGATTATGCGAATCCGACATCACATTGGCGCTCAGCGCCCCATGTTCTTCACTGTGCAAAATCTCGACAAATCGGCCGCGTAGACAAGCAGGCTCCTTTCTTCACGCAAAATTGAAACGCGGATGCTGTTCGCCGTTGCAAAAAACGGCATTGCGCTCAAAAAGCGCGCTTTTTGGTCAAGCTTCTTGTGTTTTTCCAACGCCGGGAACCTAGCCAGCCCCCCCCATTTGCTGCTAAAAGAGTATTGCGCGGGCTTTGGACTAGAAGAATCTGACACCATCGGCTGGCGTTTCCGATCGGCCAATTTCGGCCGTCGCGGGAGCATGGAGGCGCTTGGAATTTTTCTTCCGGGCGTTTCGAACGAAATTGAGGCGGAGTTTAATACGCGGACATGAGCAAAGGTAAAGATTTCCGAGCCCCCAGGAAGCGCGGTTTTGATGATGATGGGCCTTCGCCCTTCGACGCGCCGCGCGGCAATACGTTTCGCCAACCCCGCGCGTCGTTCGACAGCCCGCCCATGGGCGGCGGTTTTGGCGGCGGCCAGTTTGGCTCTTCGCCTCCGCCGGCCGGCGGCAGCGCCAACGCGATTGACGCGGTGGTGAAATGGTTCAAGGGCGACAAGGGCTTCGGCTTTGTCGAACTGGCCAATGGCAGCGGCGACGCTTTCCTGCATATCGGCGCTCTGCAGTCCGCCGGCTATCGAGATCCGTGCCTCCGGGCGCCAAGCTGAAGGTTCTGGTCGCCAATGGCGTCAAGGGCCAGCAGGTCACGCGCGTGATGGAAGTCGACACCGCCGGCGCCGCCGAACGCGCTCCGCAGCGCTCCTTCGATTCGCCGCGTCCGCCGGCGCGCCGCGCTCCCGACACCTCCAACGCCGTGGAAATCCAGGGCGCGGTCAAGTGGTTCGACGGCGCCAAGGGCTTTGGCTTCGTGCAGGCCAATGATGGCGGCAAGGACGTGTTCGTCCATATCTCGATCCTCGGCGCGGCCGGCATTTCGCAGTTGCCGGAAGGTCAGGCTGTGATCATGAAGGTCGTGGACACGCAGAAGGGCCGCGAAGCGGTCGCCATCGAACTCGCCTGAGTTCTTGCGCAGACGCTGAATTTTCGAGAGCAGGGCGAAGCGCCCTGCTCTTTTCTTTTGAGGAACTCCAATGCAGCCTTCGCGCGAAATCTCCCGTTTTCTGGCGATCATGGCGGCGCTGCGCACGCCGGGAACCGGTTGCGCCTGGGATCTGGCGCAGGACTTTTCCAGCATCGCTCCCTATGCGATCGAGGAGGCCTGCGAAGTCGTCGACGCCATCGAACGCGAGGATTTTGTCGATCTGCGCGACGAATTGGGCGATCTGTTGTTGCAAGTGGTGTTTCACGCCCGCATGGCGGAAGAGCGCGGCCTGTTCGATTTCGGCGGCGTGGTCGAAGCGGTCACCACCAAGATGATCCGCCGTCATCCGCATGTCTTCGGCGAACCCGAGGCGCGCACGCCGGAAGCGGTGGAAGGCGTGTGGGCCGAAATCAAGGCGCAGGAAAAAGCCGAAAAAGTTGCCGCGCGCCGCGCCGCCGGCCTGCCCGACCATCCCCGCCAAGGGCTATCTGGCGGATGTTCCGGTCGCCCTGCCCGCCCTGACCCGCGCGATCAAGTTGCAGGAAAAAGCGTCCAAGGTCGGTTTCGACTGGAATGACGCGCGGCTGGTTCTGGCGAAAATCCGCGAGGAATGCGACGAAGTCGAAGAGGCGCTGGATCGCGGCGACAAGGCCCATGTGGCGAGCGAAATCGGCGACGTGCTGTTCGCCGTCGCCAATCTGGCCCGCCACGTCAAAACCGACGCCGAAAGCGCCCTGCGGCAGACCAACGCCAAGTTCGAGCGGCGCTTCCGCCATATCGAGCAAGGCCTTGAAAAATCGGGACAACGCCTCGGCGAAGCGTCGCTGGCCGAAATGGACGCGCTGTGGGAGGAGGCCAAGGAAGACGAAAGGATCGGCTAAACGTGGGGGCAATTATAGCTTGCTATCATGGCCTCGCTTCATTATAGCTTGCTATATATAGGTGGAGGAGGGCATGCACATCGCGCGAGCCTCAACGCCGCCCCCTGGGCGCTCATGACGGACGACGTCCCTTCGACGCCCAATTCTCGCCCAGCCTGGGCTATCGGTCAATTTTGTCGGACGGGCCTTGCCCGCGCGCTGGAGCGGGGGCGCGCCACGGCCGCTATTGGATCGTGTCCAGACGCGCGGCGATGGTGGTGCCAATAGTGAAAGCATAGCGCGAGCTTGCGCCATCGACCTAAAAAGCAGCCTGGGCATATAAAGGGCGCTGCTCGGCATGGCGCTGGACGAGTTCGAGCTGACGCCGCAACACCGCCCGCCAATGGCGACTGGGCGTTACGCCCGGCGGAATATCTTCGAACGTTCCGACCTCCAGGCCGCAGGCCGAAAAGCCTTCGATGTCGCTGAGCGCCAGCGGCCACGGCGGCCCATCGCCGGCCTGCTCTTCGTCCCGCGCGCGCGAAATGACCAGCAACCGCCCGCCCGGCTTCAGCAATCCGACAAGCGCCTCTCTGCGCTTGCGCCAGCAAACTACGCCGGCAGCGCCTGCAAAGTATAGGTTTCATGGACGAAATCGAAGGCGCCGAGCCATTCCGCCGGCGGATCGAACAGGTCGGCGGCGCAAAAAATAATGCCGCTGTCGGGAAAGCGGTCTTGCGCCCATTCCGCCGGCGCGCGGGACAAGATCGAAGGCGGTGACTTGCGCCCCCTGCCCGGCCAGAGCGGCGGCGTTGTCGCCGAGGCCGCAGCCGATATCGAGCGCCCTCAGTCCATCGATACGCGGGTTTCGCGCCAGCCAATCGACCAGCAGCGGATGAGCGACCATATTGCCCCAGGGCACATTGGCGGGATCGCCCTCGGCAAGCGCATAGACCGCTTCGAACCAGTCGCGCCGGCGCGGATCGCCCTCCGCGCCCGGCTGTTTGGCCGGGTCGATCGCGTCCAGCCTTTTCCGCGCGGCGGCGCGGCGTTCGGCCATGGCGGGATCGAGCGGATCGAATTCTTGGGGCGTTTCAGCCAAACTCACTCGTCCCCGTTCGCCGCTTCGGCAGCGTCGTCGCTTTCGCCTTCGCCGTTCTCGCCATTTTCCACTTCGCCGATGCGCTCCACCGACACGACTTTTTCGGTCTCGGCGGTGTTGAAGACGATCACGCCCTGCGCGCCGCGGCCGATGATGCGGATGCCCGCCACCGGACAGCGGATCAATTGGCCGCCGTCGGTGACCAGCATGATCTGATCGGTTTCCAGCACCGGCATGGAGGCGATCAACTCGCCATTGCGCGCGGTGACCGCCATGGCGACGATGCCTTTGCCGCCACGCCCGGTGACGCGGTATTCGTAGGACGACGAGCGTTTTCCGTAGCCATTGACCGAAATGGTCAGGATGAATTGTTCGCCCGCGAGCATCTGGAGGAAACGCGTCGTCGGCAACGCCGCGTCGCCTTCAGGCAGTTCTTCGGCGTCAGCATCCTCGATTTCCGCCTCGGCCGCGTCGGCGGCCTCTCCCAGTTGCGCCCTGCGCATTTTCAGATAGGCGACGCGCTCTTCGCCATTCGCTTCGAGATGGGTGAGGATCGACAGGGCGATGACCGTGTCGCCTTCCGCGAGATTGATGCCGCGCACGCCCATGGAATCGCGGCCCTTGAACACACGAACATCGGTCACCGGGAAGCGGATGCATTGGCCCTTGGCCGTGGTCAGCAGCACATCATGCGCTTCCGAGCACATCTGCACATCGACGATGCCCTCGCCCGGATCGAGCTTCATGGCGATCTTGCCGGCGCGATTGACCGAGGTGAAATCCGACAGCTTGTTGCGCCGCACCGTGCCGCGCGTCGTGGCGAACATCACGTCGAGGCCTTCCCATTGCGCCTCGTCCTCGGGCAGCGCCATGATCGAGGTGATGCGCTCGCCCTGCTCCAGCGGCAGCATGTTGACGAGCGCTTTGCCGCGCGCCTGCGGGGTGGTGAGCGGCAGGCGCCAGACCTTTTCCTTGTAGACCTGGCCGAGCGAGGAGAAGAACAGCACCGGCGCATGGGTCGAGGCGACGAACAGGCGCTGGACGAAATCCTCCTCGCGCGTCTGCATGCCGGAACGGCCCTTGCCGCCGCGCCTCTGCGCGCGATAGGTCGAGAGCGGCACGCGCTTGATATAGCCGGCGTGTGAAACGGTGACGACCATCTCCTCGCGCTGGATCAAATCCTCGTCCATCATGTCGCCTTCGACATCGAGGATCTGGGTGCGGCGCGGGATGGCGTGAGCGGTCTTGACCGCCAGCATCTCGTCCTTGACGATGGTGAACAGCCTTTCGCGCGAGCGCAGAATGTCGAGATATTCGGCGATTTCCGTCGCCAGACGATTCAGGGCCTCGGCGATTTCATCGCGGCCGAGCGCCGTCAGCCTTTGCAGGCGCAGTTCGAGAATGGCGCGCGCCTGCGCTTCCGACAGGCGGCAGTTGCCGTCCTCGTCGATGCTGTGGCGCGGGTCGGCGATGAGCGCGATCAGCGGCGCCATGTCATGGGCCGGCCACGGGCGGTTCATCAGCGCTTCGCGCGCCGAGGCGGCGTCGGCGGAGGTGCGGATCAGCCGGATCACTTCGTCGATATTGGCGACGGCGATGGCGAGGCCGACCTGGATATGGGCGCCGTCGCGCGCCTTGTTGAGCAGGAATTTGGTGCGGCGGCTGACGACTTCCTCGCGGAAGTCGATGAAGGCCCGCAGGCAATCCAGCAGGTTGAGACTTTCGGGCCGGCCGCCGTTCAGCGCAATGATGTTGACGCCGAAGGAGCTTTGCAGCGCGGTAAAGCGGTGAAGCTGGTTCAGCACGACATCGGCCACCGCGTCGCGCTTGAGTTCGATGACGATCCGCATGCCCTGGCGATCGGATTCGTCGCGCAGGTCGGAAATGCCCTCGATCTTCTTGTCGCGCACCAGTTCGGCGATTTTCTCGATCAGCGTCGCCTTGTTCACCTGATAGGGAATTTCGGTGAAGATGATGGCTTCGCGATCCTTGCGGATCGTCTCGACGCTCGAGACGCCACGGATCAGCACCGAACCGCGACTGGTTTCATAGGCCTGGCGGATGCCGGCGCGGCCGAGAATCGAACCGCCGGTCGGGAAATCGGGCCCCGGCACAATCTCCATCAATTCCGACAGCGTCATGTCGGGCCGGTCGATCAGCGCGATGCAGGCGTCGATGACCTCGCCGAGATTATGCGGCGGGATATTGGTCGCCATGCCGACCGCGATGCCGCTGGCGCCATTGACCAGAAGATTGGGGAAACGCGCCGGCAGGACCGAAGGCTCCCGCTCCTTGCCGTCGTAATTGGGATTGAAATCGACCGTATCGGAATCGATATCCTCGATCAGCGCCAGCGACGGGCGCGCGAGACGCGATTCGGTGTAGCGCATCGCCGCAGCGCGGTCGCCATCCACCGAACCGAAATTGCCCTGCCCGTCGATCAGCGGCAGGCTCATCGAGAAGGGCTGCGCCATGCGCACCAGCGCGTCGTAAATCGCCGCGTCGCCATGCGGATGGTATTTACCCATCACTTCGCCGACGATGCGCGCCGATTTCACATAGGTCCGGTCGGGCAGGAAATTGTTTTCCTGCGCCGAAAAGAGGATGCGCCGATGCACCGGCTTCAGGCCGTCGCGGACATCGGGCAGAGCCCGGCTCACGATCACGCTCATCGCGTAAGCGAGATAGGAACTCTTCATCTCGTCGGTAATGGAAACCGGACGTATGTCGGAGCCCGGCGGAACCGGCGCGCCATCAATTGGATCGGGCAAAACAGACCCTTGCGTTCAGGGAAAAGATGCGTTCTTTCTAGGCGATTCTCTCCCGGAACGCCAGATTTCCCTTCCCCGTGTCATATTAAGTATACTCTTTTAAAATCAATCGTTTGTGAGGGTTTTTGCAAAGGGGGCCAAAAGGCCGGCATAAAATTGTCAAGCGGGGGTGGCGGATCGGGCCGAAAACGCCATTGGACGGCGCTTTCTCAGCAGACAGATCCAATATAGGCTCGGGGACGAGGGAGGCTGCCCACCCTCGCTTTGACAGTTTGCAACCCAGCGGACGGATACCCATCTGCAGATAAGTGTCCGTGGTGGACCGCAACCATAGAGGGGGCCAGACGGCTTGACGGAACAGCACCCTCTGACCCATCATGAAATTCTCCGCTTGATCGAGCCTTTCACCCGTCGTGGGCGCCACGTCGATTTATCCGCGACCGACCGCATAGAACGGCGCATTGTGTTCAAGCCGGTTGTACATGGCGGCGAAATGCCCGCTTGCGCCGGCGCCTGCGAAATCCTGCAACTCGAGAACCCACGATCCGAAGTCTATCGGCTGATCCGCACCCTGACCCTCAGCAGTGGCGCAACGGCGAAGTTGATAACGGAAGGCCCAAATCCGGGAGACCTGCTGGACCGCATCGAGACTGTTCCGCCGCAGCGCCAGTTTCAGTTGGTCGGCGATATTCCCATTGCCCACAGCTACCGGCTGGAGCCGGCCAATGACCCGGCAGGCGATGGTCCGCAGCCGATGCGGATGGTGCTGACGTCGGCTGAAGCCCGGCTTGAGAACCTCACTTTGGCTCTGAAGGCGGAAACCGGAAAAGGATACCCGGCCGAGTTCGAGCTATCGTCGCAGCCGGATGATCCGCCGCTGGACCTGCCGGAAGACTTGTTGGCGACGCTGGGCTGGGATTGGAAAGTGCTCCGCCGGCGCGGGACGAGTTGGACCAGCAACCTGCGCGTGCCGCGCAACGAACCTGACCGCAGCCGTCGCATCGAGACCGCGCTGGAGCGGACCGTGGCGCATCTGGCCCGGACACTGTCCGAACCGCCGCGCCGATTTCACGAGAGGCTGGTCCGGGAACGCTGGACTGTGGTTTTGCGGCGCATGACCCCGCTGTTGTTGTCGGTCGCTCTCATCGCCGGCGGTTTCGGGCTGATGTTCGTGGACATCCCCCAAGGCTCCCTGATGCAGATGTTGATCTTGAACTCGCCGCCACTGCTGCTTGTCGGGGTGTTCGGCATGCGTGAATTGCCCCGGTTCGAAATTCCGCCGCTGCCGCGTCCTTCCGACGCTCCGTCCTGGTTGAAGGCCCCGGACAGTCGGTTGACCTGATGCGCGGCAACCCCATGAACATCCCTCCGGTTTCGATCTCCGCCGCGAAAGCCGCCCTGATCGAGCAATATTCCGACCCGGTGCTGCGCCGGCGCGCATCGATGCTGTGGGGCGCGCGCGGGGTTGGGAAGTCGTCCATCGTCCGGCAGGTCGCGGAGCATTTCGCGATTCCGCTGGTCGATTTGCGTCTGACCACAATCGAGCCGGTCGATATCCGCGGCGCCATCTATGCCGACGACACGCTGGCGAAAACCGTGTGGTTCCCGCCGGAATTCCTGCCTTCGCCCGACATGGCCGACGGCATCCTGTTTCTCGACGAACTGACCGCCGCCGATCAACGGCTCCAGATCTCGGCCTATTCCCTGATCCTCGATCGCCGGGTCGGCAATTACCGGTTGCCCGACGGCTGGCAGGTGATCGCCGCCGGCAATGCCAGCTTCCACGGCGCGGTCAGCCACGACATGGGCACGGCGCTGGCCGACCGAATGTTTCACTTCAACGTGCAGACGGTGATCGACGCCTTTCTGGACCACGCGACCGCGATGAATTTCGCGCCGGAGGTCATGGCTTATCTCAAAATCCGCCCGGACAAACTCGACGACACCCAGGCGCAAGTCGCTGCCGACTATCTGATCGGCGCGAGCCCGCGCGGCTGGGAAGATATTTCCAATGTCCTGAAGTCTGGCCTCTCGAACGCGGCCAAACGGGTGTTCGTGCAGGGGCGAATCGGAGCCGCCAACGCTGCGGAGTTTTTTGGTGTGCTGCGCGAGATCCAGGCCGGCGCAGACGTGGTGCGCCTGCTGGCGGCGCGCCCCGGCGCGGAGACCGCCGCCCTGCTGCCGAAATCGCTCGACGCCCTCTACGGCATGATCTACGGGCTATTGGCCGCGAGCGCCGACGAAAACACTCTTGCGCGCGCGCTTGAGATCGTCGAACAACTGCCGGATATCAGGGGCGCCACGCCGCTGCCGCTCCGCGAGGCGCAGACGCTGTCGATGGAATTGTTGATGCAGCGCGCCCTCGCCACGGGCCTTGAATCCACAATTTTCGACAGCGCTTCCTATCATCGTTACGCCGAGCAGCGTCGCCGGGACGGCGTCGATGCCTGAACCCTGCGATCACGATCACCGCGGCGTCCGCGCGATCCAGCGCATGGTCGAATTCGCGCCGTCCACCGGCGGTCTCGCGCTCTGGGTAAGACATCAAAATCTTGGCGACGGCGAATTTGCCGACTGTCATGACCGACGGCAATACGGTGTTCTACGGCCCCGCCTTCGATCGCCTCGGCCTGCTCGAACAAACAGGATTGGTCGCGCACGAGGTTCTCCACATCGCGCTCCGCCATCCGCAGCGCGCGCTCGATCTGCGGCGACTGCTCGGCGATGTGGACATGCAGCTTTTCAACATCTGTGCCGACGCCATCGTCAACAGCACACTTTCTCACCTGAAATGGTTGCGGTTGCCGCCCTCATCTGTCTTCCTCGACCAGTTGCTGGCGACGTGCTGGAACTGGATCAGGACGTCGAGACGGCTTTGCTTGAATGGGATGTCGAACGGCTCTACCGCAGCATCGACGATCGCAGGGTCCGGGACGACAACAACCGGCAGCGGGTCGGCCGAAGCGGCCAGACCGGCGGCCAAAGCCAGGAATTCCCGGTCGGAGGGCCGCGATTCACCGCAGCAGGCAGGCGACCCGCTAAAACCAAGCGCGCCGAGACGACGGACCGCTCGCGGCGCGGGTGCGCGAACTCGGCGGAAAAATCGAGCCCGATATCGTGCCAAGTCCCGACGCGGACACTTCGCCGGAATTGGAAGCCGAACAGGCGCGCGAATGGAGCGAACGCATCTTGCGCGGCCATGCCGGTGACGGCGACTTCTCGATGTTGCGCGCCTTGATTGCCGATTTGCCGCGAACCCGCACCCCATGGCGGCAGGTTTTACGCACGCGACTGGCGAAAGGGCTTTCGCGGAAGCAGGCGCTTGTCATGGTCCCGGCCGACGCGTTCCTATATCGCCAACCAGGGACGTGGCGGTCCTAACCGGCGCCTGCCGTGGGAGCCCGGCTATTGCGCCAACAGGACGGAGCCGAAAATCGCCATCATCGTCGATGTGTCCGGCTCGATCGATGATGATCTGATGCAGCGTTTCGCCAGCGAGATCGCGGCGATCAGTCGCCGACAGGAGGCCGGCCTGATTCTGGTGATCGGCGATGATCGGGTCCGCCGTGTCGAAGTCTTCAAGCCGGGCCGGTTCGACCTGGGCAACATCGATTTCGCCGGCGGCGGCGGCACCGACTTTACGCCGCTGCTCGAACGCGCCGACCAGTATCGGCCGGACATCGCCGTGGTCCTGACCGACCTGCAAGGGCCGGCGCGCTTCCGGCCAAATTGGCCGGTGATCTGGGCGGTCCCGGAATCGCACGCTTTAGCTCTGCCGCCATTCGGTCAACTGCTGGCGCTGGCGCATGGTTGAGCCGTGTTAGCTGTCAGAACGGAATATCGTCGTCGATCGGCGTGCGGCCTCCAGAACTTCCGCCCGCGCCGCCGCCGCGCTCGGCCGGTCCGCGCTCCATCGGCGATTGCCGCCCGAAATTGCCGCCAGACGACGCGCCGCCATAGGACGACTCTTCTCCGCCGCGCCCGGCGTTGCGGCTGTCGAGCAGGGTCAATTCGCCGCGGAATTTCTGCAACACCACTTCCGTGGCCTTGCGCTGGTTGCCGTCCTTGTCGGTATATTCGCGGGTCTGCAACTGGCCTTCGAGGTATATCTTCGAGCCCTTCTTGCAATATTGCTCGGCGATCCGGCCCAGGTTTTCATTGAAAATCGCGACATTATGCCACTCGGTTTTATCCTTGCGCTCGCCGGTCGCCTTGTCGCGCCAACTCTCGGTGGTGGCGAGCGAAAAAGTGACGACGCTGTCGCCCGATGGAAATTTTCGCGATTCGGGATCGCGACCGAGGTTGCCGATCAGGATGACTTTGTTGACGCTACCGGACATGACTTCTCCCGCCTCTTTTCCGCTTCCGCGCAGTCTATAGGCGCCGCCCGCCGCTGGCGCGCCCATTCCGCCCTTATCCACAGCGCGCCGCGTTTCGTTCCGCTGGAATGAGAACGATTATTGCGGCAAGCCAAGCTGTTCTATTTATGTTCTAGCCCATTGGCGCGAATCGTGCAAGCCTGCGGCGGTGTTAATTGGCAATTTTGACGTTAAATAGGGACCGAATTGTCTCCGCGTCACGGAAATGCAAAAAATGGAATTGACCCGGCCCAAGCCGAAAAAAGCGAAAACCCCCTCCCCCCAAAAATTGGGCGAGACGGTCGAGGAGGCGGCGCTGCGCATCGGCGAGGGCCGGGTGATTTCGCTGCGCGGGGCGCGCGAGCATAATCTCAAAAACGTCGATCTCACCATTCCGCGCGACAAACTGGTGGTGTTCACGGGCCTTTCGGGCTCCGGCAAATCGTCGCTGGCCTTCGACACCATCTATGCCGAGGGGCAGCGGCGCTATGTCGAGAGCCTGTCCGCCTATGCGCGGCAATTCCTCGAAATGATGCAGAAGCCGGACGTGGACCACATCGAGGGCCTGTCGCCGGCCATTTCGATCGAACAGAAGACGACATCGAAGAATCCGCGCTCGACCGTCGGCACGGTGACGGAAATCAACGATTACATGCGCCTGTTGTGGGCGCGGGTTGGCATTCCCTATTCGCCCGCCACGGGCCTGCCGATCGAGAGCCAGACGGTCAGCCAGATGGTGGACCGCGTGCTCGCCCTGCCCGAGCGGTCAAAACTCTACTTGCTGGCTCCGGTGGTGCGCGGCCGCAAGGGCGAGTATCGCAAGGAAATCGCCGAATACATGAAGCGCGGCTTCCAGCGCCTCAAGGTCGATGGCCAGTTCTGCGACATCGCCGACGCCCCGGCGCTCGATAAAAAGCTCAAGCACGACATTGACGTGGTGGTCGACCGCATTGTGGTGCGCCCCGATATTTCCTCGCGTCTGGCCGAAAGTTTCGAGACCGCGCTCGAACTCGCCGACGGCCTCGCCACGATCGAATTCGCGGATGGCCGAGCCGGGCAAAGCGGCGGAAACCATCGTGTTTTCGTCGAAATTCTGCTGTCCGGTATCGGGGTTTTCGATTGCGGAAATCGAGCCGCGGCTGTTCTCCTTCAACAATCCTTTCGGCGCCTGCCCGAAATGCGGCGGCATCGGCTTCGAGCAGAAGGTCGACCCCGATCTGATCGTCCCCAATCCCGACCAGACGCTGAAAAAAGGCGCCGTCGCGCCCTGGGCCAAATCGCCCTCCCCTTATTACGCGCAGACGCTGGCGGCGCTGGGCGCCGCATATAAATTCCGCCTGGACGACCGCTGGTCGGACCTGTCGCAGGAGGCGCGCGACGCGATCCTTTATGGCACGGGCGACAAGGACGTGCGCTTCGCCTATGCCGACGGCGCGCGCGCCTATGAGGTGAAAAAGCCCTTTGAAGGCGTCATCCGCAACTTGCAGCGGCGCTATCTGGAAACCGAAAGCGAATGGGCGCGCGAGGAAATTTCGCGCTACATGTCGGCCAGTCCCTGCGCCGCCTGCAAGTCCTTCCGTCTCAAGCCCGAGGCTCTGGCGGTCAAGATCGCCCAAAAGCACATTGGCGAGATTTCCGAACTTTCGGTGCGCGACGCCGCGCTCTGGTTCAAAGCCCTGCCCGAAAAACTCGACGCCAAGCGCAACGAGATCGCCGCCCGCATCTTGCGCGAGATCGATGATCGGCTGAAATTCCTGGTCGATGTCGGGCTGGATTACCTCACGCTGGCGCGCGGTTCGGGCACGCTCTCGGGCGGCGAGAGCCAGCGCATCCGCCTCGCCTCGCAGATCGGCTCCGGCCTGACCGGCGTGCTCTATGTGCTCGACGAACCCTCGATCGGCCTGCACCAGCGCGATAATTTCCGGCTGCTGGAGACCTTGCGCCGGCTGCGCGATCTCGGCAATTCCGTGATCGTGGTCGAGCATGACGAGGACGCCATCCTCAATGCCGATTATGTCGTCGATGTCGGACCGGGCGCCGGCGTGCATGGCGGCGAGATCATCGCGCAGGGAACGCCGGCCGACATCATGGCCGACCCGAATTCGCTGACCGGCGCCTATCTGACCGGCAAATTGCAGGTCGCGGCGCCGAAAAAACGCCGAAAACCGGATCCTGCGCGCAAGCTGGTGCTGACCGGAGCGCGCGGCAATAATCTGCAAAATGTCACGGCGGAGTTCCCGCTCGGCCTGTTCACCTGCATCACCGGCGTTTCGGGCGGCGGGAAATCGACGCTGGTGGTCGATACGCTCTACAAGGCGGTGGCGCGGCGGCTCAATGGCGCGCTCGAGCATCCGGCGCCTTTCGACACGCTGGAGGGGCTGGAGCATATCGACAAGGTCATCGACATCGACCAGTCGCCGATCGGGCGCACGCCGCGCTCCAATCCGGCCACTTACATCGGCGCCTTCACGCCGATCCGCGACTGGTTCGCCGGACTGCCGGAGGCCAAGGCGCGCGGCTACGGGCCGGGACGCTTCTCGTTCAACGTCAAGGGCGGACGCTGCGAGGCCTGCCAGGGCGACGGCGTCATCAAGATCGAAATGCATTTTTTGCCCGACGTCTATGTCACCTGCGACGTCTGCAAGGGCCGGCGCTATGACCGCGAAACGCTGGAAGTGCGCTATCGCGACAAGAGCATCGCCGATGTGCTCGACATGACCGTGGAGGAAGCCGGCGATCTGTTCAAGGCGGTGCCCTCGATCCGCGACAAGATGCAGACTCTTTCGCGCGTCGGCCTCGGATATGTGAAGGTCGGACAACAGGCGACCACGCTTTCGGGCGGCGAGGCGCAGCGGGTCAAATTATCCAAGGAGCTGTCGCGGCGCTCGACCGGCCGCACCCTCTATATCCTGGATGAACCGACCACCGGCCTGCATTTCCATGACGTGAAAAAGCTGCTGGAAGTGCTGCAGGAACTGGTCGATCAGGGCAATAGCGTGGTGGTGATCGAGCATAACCTCGAAGTGGTGAAAACAGCGGATTGGGTTATCGACATGGGACCGGAAGGGGGCGACGGCGGCGGAACCATTGTCGCGCAAGGGCCGCCGGAAGCGATCGTGCGCGAAGCCGCCTCCTATACCGGACAGTTCCTCAAGGAGGTTTTGGCGCGCCGTCCGGCGCCGGCCGCCGAAAAAACGGCGCCCAAGGCATCGATGCAAAAGGCCCGGGCTTAGAGAGCATTCTTGGCCTGACCTGAACCAGGGTCGTCATTGCGAGCGAAGCGAAGCAATCCACCCTGGCCACAACCGCAAGCCATGGTGGATTGCTTCGCTTCTCTCGCAATGACGGGGCCACCGCAATACAGGAGAGAAAGCTAATAATTTTATTGCTATGCGAAAACGAAAAGGCTGCCATGCAAAATCAATGGTTCAAAAATATCACCACACAGATCACAATGATTTTACCAAATAGCGCCTAGATCGTTTGATCTATCCGCTTGACAGAGTTCAGCAGACGGAAGTGGAGTTTTCCCCCGTTTTGCCGATGCGCCCGCCGGTCCTCCCACCGGCGGGCGCTCTTCTTTTGGGTAAGCTTTGCCAGGCCTCATGGCGAGAACCCTCATCCGGCGCTTCGCGCCACCTTCTCCCGCAAGGGGAGAAGGGACCACGCGCCCTACGCCGTCGCGATCAGCACGGCGCCGACCGGGCGTTTTTCCCCGAGCAGGATATTATAGGTCTGGCAGGCGGCGCCGGTGCTCATCGGATCGCAGCCGATGCCCAAACTCCGCAGCTTTTGTCGCAAGCCGCGCGGAACCGGCAGCAGAGAGGGGCCGCAGCCAAACAACAGCAGATCGATCGAGCCGCGCGGCAGAGCGAAAAGCGGCGCCAGTGAAGCCTCGGTCACTTCGTCGAGGCTTTGCGCCGCAAGGGCGTGAACGCCATCCGGCAGGCAGAGCAGCGACCCGCGATGGGACATGCCTCCGAACATAAATCCGCCGCGCGCCGAACCCGTCCAGGCTGAACAGGCCGGGCGCGAAGCCGTCATATTTGCGTTTCGGCGCTCAAGCGCTCGACAGCGGTTTTGCGCCGGTCTTGCCGCCGCGCGCCGTCACTTCGTCGGCGGCGACGGCGCGCGATTCGTTGCGCAGGCCCAGATAGATCAGGGTCGGCGAGCAGATGAAGATCGACGAATAGGTGGCGACGAAAATGCCCCACATCATGGCCAGCGAGAAGGACCGGATGACCTGGCCGCCAAAAACCACCAGCGACAGCAGCGCCAGGAAAACCGTGGTGGCGGTCATCAAGGTGCGAGGCAGAACCGCGTTGACCGACATGTCGATCAACTGGTCGGTCGGCATTTTCTTGTATTTGCGCATCATTTCCCGGATGCGGTCGAGCACCACCACCGTCTCGTTGAGCGAATAACCGACAATGGTCAGGATCGCCGCGATCGACGTGGTGTTGAACTCAAGCTGCGTGATGGAGAAAAAGCCGACCGTCAGCAACAGATCATGCATGGTGGCGATGATGGCGCCAATGGCGAATTGCCATTCGAAGCGGAACCACAGATAGGCCAGCACCGCCAAAATCGACAGGACGACGCCGAGCGTGCCGGATTGAACCAATTCGCCCGACACGCGCGGGCCGACGACTTCGACGCGGCGGAAATCATAGGAATCCCCGAGAACCTGCTTGATCTTCGACACCGCCACCTGCTGCGCCTGGTCGCCGCCGGGCTGCATGCCGAAACGGATCGAGGCGTCGGCAGGCGAGCCGAAGCCCTGCACTTCCAGATCGCCGAGGCCGAGATGATCGGACAGGTCGCGGATATAGGCCAGATCGGCGGTGCCGGATCGCGCCTGCACTTCCATCAGCGTGCCGCCGGAAAAGTCGATGCCGAAATTCATGCCGACGGTGAGGAACAGCACCACCGAGAGGATCGAAAGCACGGCCGAAAAGGGATAGGACACGCGCCGGAAGCGCATGAAGGGGAATTTGGTGTTTTCAGGCGCCAGGCGCAGGAGTTTCATAACAAAGGCCCTAGCTGGATTAGATCGGCAGTTTTGTCGGGCGGGCGTAACGATACCACAACGCGATCATCATGCGCGTCATGGTGACCGCCGTGACGATGGTGGTGAGAATGCCGAGCGCCAGCGACACCGCGAAGCCGCGCACCGGACCGGCGCCGAGGAAGTAGAGGATCGCCGCCACCACGAACATGGTGACGTTGGAGTCGACAATCGTGGCGAAGGCGCGGTTGAAGCCGGCGTCGAGGGCCGAAATGATCGAGCGTCCGGCGTGCGATTCTTCGCGGATGCGCTCGTAGATCAGCACGTTGGAATCCACCGCCATGCCGATGGTCAGGACAATGCCGGCGATGCCCGGCAGGGTCAGGGTGGCGCGCAGCAACACCAGCGCGGCGAAGATCATCGAAATATGGATCAGCAGCGCGATATTGGCAAAAACGCCAAAGGTTCCGTAGGTAAGCAGCATGTAGCTGACCACCAGCGCCGCCGCGACATAGGCCGCCTTCTTGCCGGCTTCGATCAAATCCTGGCCGAGGCCGGGGCCGACGGTGCGTTCCTCGACGATGGTGAGCTTGGCCGGCAGCGCGCCTGCGCGCAAAAGGATGGCGAGGTTATTGGCCTGTTCGACCGAGAAACGGCCGGAAATCTGGCCCGAGCCGCCGGTGATGGGGCCGAGAATGCGCGGCGCCGAAATCACCTTGTTGTCGAGCACGATGGCGAAGGGCCGCCCGACATTGGCCGAGGTCACCTGTCCGAACTGCTGGCCGCCGCGAATATTGAAGCGGAAATTGACCACAGGCTCGCCATTGCGCGAGTCAAAGCCCGGCGTGGCGTCGGTCAGGTCCTCGCCTTGCACCATCACCTGCTTTTCGACCGGCAGTTTGCCGGGCTGGTCGGTCTGTTCGAGCATGTCGACATCGCCGGGATTGGCGCCGGGATCGCCGACGAGGCGGAATTCCAGCTTCGCCGTGGTGCCGACGATTTCCTTCAGGCGATTGGTGTCCTGCAATCCCGGCACTTCGACCAGCACGCGGTCATTGCCCTGACGCTGGATGTTGGGCTCGGTGGTGCCGAGGCCGTTTACGCGCCGGTTGAGCACTTCGATGGTTTGCTCGACGGCGCGCTTGACCTTGTTGTCGATGGCGGCGTCGGTGATGGTGAGTTTCAGGAGGCCGTCGCCGGCGTCGGAAATGTCGAGGCCGGAGCCGCCTGCGGCGGAAAGCGGCACCAGGGTGGCGAGTTTCGACATGATGCGGGCGCGGTCGCTGGCTTCGGGAATGCGAACCTGAACGCCGCGCGCGTTGATGCCGATGCCGCCGGAAATGCCGACTTTTTCCTCGCGCAGCAAGCGGCGCAGATCGTCGCGCAGATTGCCGACCATGCTGCGGATCACGTCGGCGCGGTCCACTTCATAGAGCAGATGCGCGCCGCCTTGCAGATCGAGGCCGAGCACGATGGATTCCGGCTGAAGCCACGACGGCATAACCGAGGCGAGAGCGGCGCGGTTTTGCGCGCCGATCATGCTGGGAAGGCAGATCATGAAAGCGATCAGCGACGCGGCGAGCGTCATGTGTGATTTTCCAGGGGGCAAAGCGCATCATCTGGCGAGGCTAGTCCAATTTATTGTCGCATGATCACGATTTCGGCGTATTTGTGCGCTCAGGCGGAGTCCTTGACCGGTTCGCCCTTGGCCCGCACTTCGGCGATGGCTCCGCGCGACTGGCGCACCCGCACATTGGCGGCGATTTCGATTTCAACTTCCGAATCGTCGATGGTCTTGGTGACCTTGCCGATCAATCCGCCATTGGTCACCACGGTATCGCCGCGCCGGATATTCGAGACCATGTCCTGATGCGCCTTGGCGCGCTGCTGCTGCGGCCGCAGGATCAGGAAATACATGATGATGAGAATAATGCCGAAAGGGGCCAGCTGCATCACGATATCGGTGGCGCCGGGCGCGCCGCCGGCCGCTTGAGCAAAGGCAGGGGTAATGAAATTCATGTCGAGCTTCCGTCTTTGGGCGCGAACGTCCGCGCCAAGTCCCAAATTTTGCCGGACTATAGCGGGTGCAAAGCCGAAAGCAATGGCGGACGCGTCACCTTGGCGCCGTTGCTGGCGGGCTTCGCGGCGTCTCGTTATGCGCAGCGGCGCCGCGCGGCGCTTGTAGGTCCGCGCGCGAAGGCTTAGAGCAAGCAAAACCCCTCAACAGTCCGCGCGCCCATGAATTTGACGAACAACACAGAAACCCTTCTCGCCCGCATCGCTGAAGCTCTGGAGCGCCTGAGCCCGCCGCTGGCGCAAGCTCCGGATTTTTCCTCGGCCGAGGCCTTCGTCTGGCGCGCGGAAACGCAAATTCTGGCCCCGGTCAAAAAAGTCAGCCGCGTCGACATCGCGCTTTTGCGCGGCGTGGATTTTTTGCGCGACCAGTTGGTGGGCAATACCGAGCGGTTCGCGCGCGGGCTGCCGGCCAATAACGTCCTGCTATGGGGCGCGCGCGGCATGGGCAAATCCTCGCTGGTCAAGGCGGCGCACGCCGATGTCAACGCGCGGCTCGCCGGCTCGCCCGGTTTTCGCGGGTTGAAACTGATCGAAATTCATCGCGAAGACATAGAGACCCTGCCCGTCCTGATGGGTTTCCTGCGTGACGCCCCCTACCCTTTCATTGTCTTTTGCGACGACCTGTCCTTCGACGGCGGCGACGCCTCCTATAAATCCCTGAAGGCGGCGCTGGAGGGCGGCGTCGAGGGTCGGCCGGCCAATGTGCTGTTTTACGCCACCTCCAACCGCCGCCATCTGCTGCCGCGCGACATGATGGACAATGAGCGCTCGAGCGCGATCAATCCCGGCGAGGCGGTGGAGGAGAAAGTCTCGCTGTCCGACCGCTTCGGCCTCTGGCTCGGCTTTCACAAATGCAGCCAGGACGATTATCTCGCCATGGTCTTCGCCTATGTCGATTATTACCAAGCTCAAGGCGCCGGCCGAGCAAATCCGCGCCGAGGCGCTCGAATGGGCGATCACCCGCGCCTCGCGTTCCGGCCGCGCCGCTTTTCAATATATCCAGGATCTCGCTGGCCGACTGGGGAAAAAGCTCGAC